>NZ_VWPE01000030.1:0-17617 GCF_009829635.1 Actinomyces sp. zg328 | reverse complement strand
GACCCGGCTGCTGGCCGCCGCCGTTCCCGCGCTGGCCGGATGCGCCGCCGACGCCGTGGCCGCCGCCGCGCGGGCCGCTGGTGCCGCCGCCGTGCTCGTGGCCAGCGACTACCGTGGCAAGGAGATCGCCGGGCGCGCCGCCGTCCTGCTTGGCTCAGCCGCCTCCAGCGACCTGGCCGACCTGCGCTTGGGTGAGGGGGGCGACGCCCTTACCGGCACCAAGCTGGTCCTATCCGGCTCCTGGACCACCACCTCCGCGCTCGCCCTGGGCGGTCCCGCCCCCGTGATCGCCGTGAGGCCCGGTGCCTACGAGGCCGCCGCCGACGGCATCGCCGAACTCACCCCCGAGGCCCTCGAGGTCGCCCCTGCGGCCGAGTCCGCGGCCGTCGAGCTCGTGGAGTCGGAGCGCTCCGCCGCCGCGGCCGGGCCCGAGCTCACCGAGGCCCGCGTCGTCGTGGTTGGCGGGCGCGGGATCGACGGCGACTTCGACCTGGTCCGCTCACTGGCCGAGCCGCTGGGCGCAGCCGTCGGCGCCACGCGCGTGGCCTGCGATGAGGGCTGGATCGAGCGCAGCGCCCAGGTGGGCCAGACCGGCGTGAGCGTCTCCCCGCGCCTGTACATCGGCCTGGGCGTCTCCGGCGCCGTGCACCACACCTCCGGCATCCAGGGCGCGCAGACCATCGTGGCGGTCTGTGATGACTCCGAGGCTCCGATCTTCGAGATGGCGGACTTCGGTGTCGTTGGGGATGTGGGCGAGGTGGTCCCGCAGATGGTGGCCGAGCTCGCGCGCCTGCGGGGCTGAAACCGGTTCCGGCCGCGGGGCTGGACTGGCGCGGGCTGCGGGCTGGGCTGGCGCGGCTGCGGGTTGCGCTGATTCCGGCTGTGGGCTGGGCTCGACCTGACCGCAAGAGCGAGCCGACTCGACTTGCGTCCTCGGCCCCGGGATGCCGTCCCTCTCTCCCTCCAGATACCGTCTCACCCCCGGGATACCGTCTCGTCCCCGAGATACCGTCTCAGCCCGCTTTTACGCCCTCAAACTGCGAGGATGAGACCGCAACGCCGGGGTGAGACGGTATCTGGGGGATGAGGCCGTAGCGCCGGGGTGAGACGGTTTCTGGGGGATGAGACCGCAATGCCGGGGTGAGACGGTATCTCGGGGTGAGCGCACAACGGGCGCAGGCCGTCTCTGCTCGACGCGCACGTTAGGTGACTCCAGTTCACATCCCTGCTTCCTCCCGTGCAGCGCACTGCTCGACACCCGCGCGAGGCGACGGCGTGCTTTCGTTTTACGAACTCCGTCAGGCATGGGATTGGCATGGAGAGGACGGGGTGATGAGGGGTGGCTCATCGGTGACTGCCCGCGTGGATGCGGAGCCTAAGCGCCGGGCCTCCCGGATCGCGGAGGACTCCGGCGTCGACCCGCCTCGACCACCCGCGCCTTTCACCGCCGGATGCTCAGGGAGAACGTGATCCCTCTCAGGCCTGGCGGCCAGGCGCTCGACGAGGATTCCCGCGAGGCCCCGGCGGCGCCGGAGCGGATCCTCGATTCCGGCGGTGCGCTACGGCGGGTCTCATGAGGTCTTCGCAGAACTCGGGATCTGAACCCCATGCGGCGCTCCGACATGACGTCCAGGTCCTTCCGGGATGTTAATCGGCTCAAGACACGGCATGCGCCTGGAGGGCCTGCGCGAGGTGATCGCCCTCGTGCCGGAGAATTCGGAGGAGCCCGCGGATGAGCCAACAGCCGCGAGATCACCTCCCCGGATGACACCGCCGTGCCGGCGAATTCGGGTGAGCCCCGTCACCGTCATCACATGCATCGCTCGCGTGGGGACTGGAAAGGCTCGTACGAGTGCCATGTGGCGAACGCAGGGGATTGGCTCGTGGCCTGGCGGAGTGGGAATGACGTCGCGGTCCTCGTGCGGACAGGGACGCATGAGGAGATCGCTGCCCGACTGGTCGGTGAGCCCGCGCCGGGGCTTGATGCTGCCAGCACTGGCCGCCCTCGGCGCTGGGTGCCTTTTCAGTCTGTCCTCTCTTCTGTTCCACTCCTCTTCCAGCCCTCTCGGCTTCGCGTCACCGTCTCGTCCCCGAGATGCCGTCTCAGCTCGCTTTTACGCCCTCAAACTGCGAGGATGAGGCCGCAACGCCGGGGTGAGACGGTTTCTGGGGGGTGAGGGCGCAACGCCGGGGTGAGACGGTATCTGGGGCGCGAGCGCGCAACCCCGGGGTGAGACGGTTTCTGGGGGGTGAGGCCGCAGGAGGCTGAGCTACCGATGTGTTGGAGCGGGGGCTCTGGCGCTTCAGGCGACGGTGGCTTGGGCGAGGACGCGCTGGCCGTCGGGCCCGCCGTAGACGACGACGGATTGCCCGGCGGCAACCCCGCGCAAGGGCTCGCTGAGTTCGACGTGGAGGGATGCGGCCTGGGTGTCCGCGGTGACGCGCGCCCGAATGGGGCGTCCGTGGGCGCGCACTTGCACGTGGGCGTCGTCCCATCCGAGTGGCCCGGGGGTGGCGACTGGATCAGTGCCCGCGTCCTCGCTTGGCCCCAGCGGCTCCGGGTCGGCCAGGAGGATGAGGCCGTCGGCGTCGAGGCTGCTGCGCTGGAGGAGCGCGGCGGGGCCGACGACGACCTCGTTGGTGGCGGGGCGGGTCTCCAGCACGTAGCGGGGCCGGCCGTCGGGGGCGGGGTGGGTGAGCCCCAGGCCCTTGCGCTGGCCCACGGTGAAGCCGAAGTAGCCGGAATGCTCGCCCAGCACCTCGCCGTCGGGCGTGATCACGTGGCCGGGGGAGGAGCCCAGGGCGCGGGTGAGGAAACCGCGGGTATCGCCGTCGGCGACGAAGCAGATGTCGTAGGAATCGGGTTTGTCGGCCACCGGCAGGCCCCGCTGCGCGGCCTCGGCGCGCACGGCGTCCTTGCTGGGGGCGTCGCCCAGAGGGAAGAGCGCGCGGGCCAGGCCCTCGCGGCCGGAGACGGCCAGGACATAGGACTGGTCCTTGGCTGTGTCCACGGCGCGCGAGAGGGTCAGGCCGGCGGTGTCGCCTGGGCGGCCGTCGCTGGCGCCGCCGCTCAGGCGCGCGTAGTGGCCGGTGGCGACGGCGTCGAAGCCGAGGGCGAGGGCGCGCTCGAGGAGGACGTCGAATTTGATGCGCTCGTTGCAGCGCACGCAGGGGTTGGGGGTGCGGCCGGCGCGGTACTCGGCGAGGAAGTCGGCGACGACGCGCTCCTCGAACTCGTCGGACAGGTCCCAGGTGTAGAAGGGGATGTCGAGGATGTCGGCGGCCCAGCGGGCGTCGGAGGCATCCTCGATGGAGCAGCAGCCGCGTGAGCCGGAGCGGGTGGCCTCCCGGTCGCGGGACAGCGCCATGTGGATGGCGACGACGTCGTGCCCGGCATCGATGGCGCGCGCGGCGGCGACGGCGGAGTCGACGCCGCCGGACAGGGCGGCCAGGACGCGCATGGGGCTCCTCGGGGTTGTTGGTTGGGCAGGTTAGGCTCTGCGACTGGTCAGGGGAGTTTACGCCTGCCTGTTCCAACCGCGTCGCGGGGCGAGTCGGTTCCGCGAGGCCCGGCGCTCCACCCCAGTGGCATTGCGATGGGGCCGTGATGCCCGGCGTGGTGGACGACGGATGAACGCGGAGGTGGCAACGGCTATACTCCCGGCTGCCGGACCGTTCTCAACGAGGAGTTTCGTATGCCGTCAATCAGCCTGGATCACCTGCTCGCCGCCTGCCGCCCTGGCGGCGCGAGCGTTTTGACCTCCGTCACTCCCTTGGAACCCGCGGCCGGGCCTCACGCCTCCGTGGCGCCCGCGAAGTTCGTGGAGGGAAAGAAATCTGTATTCGCCTATGAGCGTCGCTTCTGGGAGGGGCACGCCGTTGACGCTGTGCTCATCGACTCCAAGCAGTCCCAGAACAACCGCCTGGAGGCGGCGGTCTCAGCCGCGATCGCGGACGGTGACGAGGTCCTGTCCATGATGCCGCGCATCGAGTTGCGCTTCGAGGATGGCCAGGTCTACAGCGATATCGATCTTCCGCATCGCGCCTTCGACGGGCAGATCCGCGCGGGCACCATTAACGATAAGCCGACGACGGAGAATCCCGAGTACAGGGCTCTGCGCGATGCCACGGTCTCCCATGCTCGTCCCCTCATGGAGCGCAGTCCCATGACCCTGCTGCTCGGCGGCTGGGACGCGACCCGCAAGAGCAATCAGGGACGCTACCGCTCTATCCTCGTTGGTGAGATCATAGGGATCCTCGCGGACCAGGAGGGTGAGCCTGCCGCGCACCAGTCCAAGCGTGGCGGGGCACGGATCGACCCGCTTGGCATGAGGATCGACCTCGCGGACAAGCAGCTCAAGGCCATCGCCGATACTCAGAAGGACGAGCTCTCCAAGGACACGTATGACAAGGCCAAGAAGAAGCCGTCGGTCCTCGGCCTCGGCGGGATCCCGCCGGCTCTGGAGCAACTCGGTGGCGTGACCTGCCAGGCGATCATCCGTTCCCACGTCCTGAGCTTCGCCGCCCTGCGCGCCCTGCGCTTCGACTGCGATTCCCCCGAGGGCGATGTGGCCTGCCGAGCGGTGCTCGCCGCCCTGGCCCTCAACGGCCTGGCCCGGTCCGACGCCGAGCTCCTGCTGCGAGCCAACTGCGATCTCGTTGAGTCCGGGCCCGCAGTGGTCACCCTCGATAAGCGCTACGGAGAAAAGGAGAGGGTGGACGCGCTCAGCACCACAGAGGCGCAGGACCTCCTGAAGGCCGCGCTCGACTACGCCAAGGACCTCGCCGGACTCGTCTGGGACGGCTCGGTCCTCGTCATCGACGGCAACCCCGCGGTCCTCAATGCCGCCGTCGACGACGCTCAGGACAAGTAATGGGGTCCATCGCCCTCACCGCGCGGTTCCCGCTCAGCGCGTACCACGGGCATGGCGCGGACGGCTCACCGGATCATCTGCCCTCTCCCGCCCGTCTCTTCTCCGCGCTGGTGAGCGCCGCCTGGACCTCGTCCGCGGATGGCTCGCCCACGCGGGCCGCGGGGAACGCTCTGGAATGGTTGGAGGGCAATCCGCCCACGGGACTGCGCCTGCCGCCATCCATGTCGATGACTGATCCCTCTATCCGGCGCATCGCCTACCGTGACACGGGAACCCTCAAGAAGCACTCCGCGAAGAAGGCGGGCAAGGAGATCTCCGAGGGCATCGTCTTCGACGGTGAGATCGCTTGGATCTGGGAGAGCATGCCGACCGAGGTCCACGATGCCCTGCGGGAGCTGTGCGCCGACGTACCCCACCTGGGTGAGGCGGACAGCCCAGTGGTCCTTGAGATCGTCAACGACGTGCGGCCAACCTGGTGCCTCAACCCCCAGGCGACTGCCTTCACCGCAGGAGGCCTTCGCCTGCCGATCGCGGTCCCTGGCAGGGCCGAGGCCCTCGCTCGGGCGCATGAGGCGGCCTACCCGAGCAAGTCACCTACCAGCAAGGATGACAAGTACAAGGAAACAGAGTCAGTCGTCACCTTCCCGTCGCCATTGGACTGCCTCGCCACTGCTCATTACGAGCCGGTGGGACAAGAGGCGTCGGCAGGGGAGCCCCTCCCCTGGGGTGATGTCGTCATCTTCCTCGCCGACGACGGAAGCGGGCAGGAGATCGAGCCCTCGCGCAGGGTGGGTTGGTGCGTCGGCCTCCACAAGGCGATCATCTCCAGGATCGGTGACGGCGCTCCCGCCATGGTGACCGGCCATTACCCCGAGGGCAGGGCGGTCCCGGCGAATCGCCTGGCGATCCATTACCTGTCCGCATCCGTTCTCGCGCAGTCACTCATTGGCGGTATCGATGCGCCCGGGGCCTTCCTCATCATGCTGCCCAGGGATGTCGATCCCAGTGAGGCCGGCGTCATCCTCGGTGCTCTGGCAGGGCTGAGGTGGGTGAGGTCGCGCTGGGGCGTTGCCCGTGTCCAGCCTCTTGATGAGACCCACTCCGCCGCTTCGTTCTGGAAGGAGCCAGCACCGGGAACGGCCCGTCTGTGGTCGCCGACGCCCGCAGCGGTCCCCGAAGTGGTGCGTCAGCGCGGCGAGTGGAGCTTTGAGAATGCCATCCTGCTCTCACTCGGATTCGTCTGGCGTGATCAGCTCAAGAGCGTGGGGCGCGGTCCCCAGGGGTATCGCGACCTCGTCTCCCAGGTTCGCGAACGGCGCGCCTCGGTGATGTGGTACCAACGAGTCGCCCGCCGTCCCTCCGCGTACTCCCACAAGATGCCCCAGGGAATGACCGCTCAACCCTATCGGGCGCTCATCGACGCGGGGGACCTGCTTCCCGACCGCGCCCTGATGGCCGTGGGGCAGAGCAGGCACCTCGGCGGAGGACTCCTGGCCCCGGCTGACCTGCCCGCCGAGCTCGTCCGCGACATGAGCAGGAGGAATGATGCTGAGCACTGAGGAGTTCGGGGACTTCTTCGAAGCCGTGCACGGCCCGGGGCACCGCCCGTTCTCCTGGCAGCGAGACCTGCTCGAGCACTTGGCGAGCAGTGGGGCATGGCCGGAGCAGATCGCCGCCCCGACGGGCGCGGGTAAGTCAAGCGTCATCGAGGTTCACGTCTTCGCCAACGCCCTGGCCGCCGTCGGCGCGGGCGCCCGGGTCCCCCGTCGGCTAGCCATCGTTGTCAACCGTAGGGCTCTCACTGACGCCCACGCTGAGCGCGCGAATCACATTCAGGCACTGCTGGATGGCCCGACGGATTCCGCTGCCGATGTGATGGCGAGAGTCCGGGAGGCCCTCGCCAGCCTCCGCCCCGCAGGGGCGGAGAGACGGCAACCGCTGGTCGTGACCACGATGCGAGGCGCCGCGGCCACCGACCGCGGCTGGCTCAACGCCCCCGAGGCCTGCGCGGTCCTGTGCATGACCCCGGACATGTGGGGATCTAGCCTGCTGTTCCGCTCTTACGGGGCCTCCAGGCTAGCCCGCCCGAGACTCGCGGGTTTGCTCGCCCTGGACGCCGCCATCGTCTTGGACGAGGCCCATCTGAACCGCCAGCTCATCGTCACCGCGCGGCGCGTCGGTGAGCTGTGCGCTGCGGGCGCTGAGCGCATCGGCGTGCCAGCTCTCCAGGCGGTGGAGATGACCGCCACTCCACCGGGAGCGGCCGGCCGCGCCGTCGGGGTCACTCGGAGCTCGATCGCGGACGATCCCCGCTTGGCGAGCCGGGTGCTCGCGCCCAAGGGCATCCGCTACATCGAGACTGACACCTGGCCGGCCAACGGGCAAATGACGACGAAGTACCGTGACGCGGTGGTGAAGCAGGTGATTGACGCCGTCGGCCAGGCTCGGGAGCTCATTCCTGACTCCCCGGATGGAGAGGATGGAGCCCATCCTCCCAGGACCATTGGCTGCGTGCTCAACCGGGTGGGCGGCGCCGTTCAGGTGGCCAAGGAACTGCGGGAGAAGGGGCTCGCCTGCCAGCTATGGGTGGGGCGTATGCGCCCATGGGATCTTGAACGGCTTCGTGAGGAGGAGCCGGGGCTCTTCGGCCCGGCTGGATCTGAGCGCGTGGATGTCCTTGTGGCCACGCAGACCGTGGAGGTCGGGGTGGATCTCGACCTGGTGTCCATGGTCACTGAGCTGGCCTCCGGCAGCTCCCTCGCCCAGCGTGCGGGGCGGGTGAATCGGCTCGGCCTCCGGGATCGTGGAGACGTCATCGTCCTGGGGCCTCCTGCGGATGCCAAAGTGAAAGCAGATGCTCTCCCATACTGCAAAGAGGACCTGCTCCAAGGACGAGCATGGGTGCTCAGACGCGCGGGGAACGGTGATCTCTCGCCGCTGGCGGTCAGCGAGCACCCGCCTGAGCCGGATACTTCTCGACGCGTGCTCTATCAGCGCCCGGAGCCCTGGGACGCCGCGCTGTGGTCCAAGACCTCCATGGACCTCGTGGTGGAGCCTGAGCTCGACCTCTGGCTCCGGGATGGCCTTGAGCCAGAGGAGGGCACGGTGGGAATCGTTCTGCGTGGGCTGTCAGAATTACCGGAGGCCACCGCGGGAGAGGCGCTTGTCCGCGCGGTGCCGCCGCAGGAGCACGAGGTCTATCCGACGACGGTCGCGACGGCGCGAGCGCTGATCGAACGGCTCGCCGATGAGCAGAGCACGCTCCTGGAGTCCGCCGTCCTGTGGCGCGACGGGGATGTCCACGCGGAATGGCAGGCGCGAATCGCCGATCCGAAGCGGGCAGATGGTCAGGCGATCGCGCGGCTGCTGCGCCCCGGGGACCTGCTCGTGATCGACGCCGCAGCGGCGATCCTCACCGAGGGCGTGGTGACGCCTGACGGGGATGAGGCTGGCGAGCCCGTCCCCGTCCCATCCTTGCGTGGTGTGGCCGCGATGATCACTGATGATGAGGAGCTCATGCGACTGTGCCAGTTGGAGGCGGAGGAGCTTGACTCGGAGTTCCCCGAGGGGGAGCGCGAGTGGCCTCCCGGCTGGGACGCTGAGAGTGGGATCGCTCCGGCGTGGCTGGTGGTGAGGGCCGAGGAGATAGTTGACGACGAGTCTGACGAGCGCTCGGCATGGTCGCGGAGCCCGCGAATTCTCCTCGCCGACCACAACGCGGCGGTGTCCGCCCGCGCTGGGGAGATAGGGGAGAGGATCGGTCTTCTTCCTTCTCCGGAATCGGCTTTGAGAGAGGCTGGGCTGTGGCACGACGCCGGCAAGGAGGATGAGCGCTTCCAGGCGTTCCTGGGGCAGGAGGATCGCCGGGATGACGCCCCTTTGGCCAAGAGTGGCGGGCGCCCCTTGAAATCCGTCCGCAGGGCGTGGGCGGACGCGGGGCTCCCGCCGGGATGGCGCCACGAGTTGGCCTCCACCGCCGCCTACTGGGGGCAGGCGCGGGCCGACGGTGAGGGGCCCGTCGATGATGGGCGCCGCGATCTTGTTGCCCGGCTGGTGGGCACGAGTCACGGACGCGGGCGCCCGACGTTCAACCACGATCCCATAACGGCTGGACCCGGTGATTCGGAGGCCTTGGAGGAGCTCGTGGGCGAAGGGGAGTGGGAGTCCCTCATCGCTCGGACGGACCGCGTGTGGGGCGAGTGGGGAGCTGCCTACCTCGAGGCGCTGCTCCGCGCCGCCGACTGCTCGATCTCAGCAGAGGGGAGGTGAGGATGATGATCCTCGCCGGCGACATCACGAGTGCCCTGACGAGTTTCGCCGGGCTGGGCCTCGCTCTCATCCTTGAGGGCGACGGCGCCAAGCGGGTCCGTCTTGGCTGGACTGACGAGGCCGCGCCCCGCCTGGAGGTGAGCGCCGAGGGCTACGACGCCACCGCGATCGCCGCCGCGGTGCACCGGCATGCTTCCGGGTGCGCTGAGGAGGCCAGTTGGGTCCAAGCTGATCTCGAGGGGCCCCCGTGGGATGGGGGGAGCGCGGTCTTCAGCCCCCGTATCAAGGCGGCCAGCGTGCCCGAGCAATGGCGCGCCCTCCAACACCAGCGCCATGAGGGGATCGATCGCGAGATCTCGATGCCCGAGGCCATTGACCTGATCGGCGCGCTGGGGGAGCCCGCGTACTGGCGCTTCGCGGACAGGAGCATGAAAAAGCCAAGACCTGACGAAGGCTCGAGTCGTTGGGAGATGAAGACTCGGAACAGGGGCGAGGATTTCGTCGCCAACCGGCTCCGTCACCTCGCTGGGATCGTCTCCACCAGGACTCCTGAGGGCGTGGGCGCCGGTCTGACTGGGCAGAGGACCATCGACGAGGCCTACAAGGGGAATCGCTCGGACGAATCTCGAACAGCGACAGGGCTCACTTGGCCGCGTTTCACTGACAGCGCTCTCGCATGGTGCGCCCTGTGGGGAATCTCCGCCTTCCCGGTGATCCATCGATTGCGCCAACCGTCTGTGACCGCAGGCGCAGTCCCAGTGGGCGAGTTCACCCCGAAGCGCTTGGTTCTCCCCGTGCTCGTCGGCCGCTTCTCTCTTGGGCGATGGAGGGCACTGCTCGTCTCGCAGCAACTCGTAGTGGCGGGGGATCCTCAGGAGAGGAGCGCGCGAGCGTGGCTGGCCTCCCACGGCGCCCGTGCCGTGCTCCAGTTTCCCTTCCAGGTCAGCGACAACTCGAGCGCTCCTGAGAGGTATCTGCGCGCGGGCAGGATCGAGGTCCTGGCATGACGTCGGATCCCATTCCGATCAGTTTGGTGGCGCACACGGCGTTCTGCCCGAGGCGCGCGTGGCTGGAGTCGGTGGGGGAGAAGACCGACACGATGCAGATGCAGGCCGGCATCGAGGCTCACCGGCGCGCCGATGACCCTTCCCAGAGCCGTCCAGCGGAGTATCGAGCCGTGAGCGTCCGCTCGGAGAGACTTGGATTGTCAGGGAGATGCGATGTCGTCGAGGGCTCCGCTGAGGGGCCGCTCACCGTGGTGGAGTACAAGGCGACGCCTGTGCGCCGCCGTCCCGAGGTGACTGAGGCGAACCGCCTGCAGCTCGCCCTCCAAAGGATCTGCCTGGAGGAGATGGGGCACGTCGTCGACGGAACAGAGGTGTACTTCACCGGACACCGCAGACGGGTGGAGGTGGATCTCAGCGCCGCGGACCTTTTGGAAGCCGAGGAGGCAGTGGCGAGGACTCGAAGTATCATCTCGGCGGACCACGCTCCCGAGCCCCTCCAGGATGACCACCGATGCCAGTGGTGCTCTCACGAGTCGGTCTGCCTGCCGGTGGAGCACAGGTACGAGGCCTCGCGCCGTCGGGTCATCGCCGCCGCGCCTGACGCGCAGATCGTTCATGTCACCACGCCCGGATCGCGGGCATCGCTGTCCGCTGGGCGGCTGGAGGTCAAGAAGGACGGCGAGAAGCTGTTAAGCGTGCCGATCGAGCGGGTGTTGGGACTGGTCATGCATGGCAACGCGGATGTCTCATCGGCTCTGCTCCGGGAGCTGTGCTGGCGGGACCGATGCGTAGTGTGGTGCTCATGGTCCGGGCGGGTCATCGGTTGGTCCCAAGGAGCGGACTCGCCCAACGGTCTCCAGCGGGTTCAACAGCATGTGGCGAGTGCGGAGGGCCGCCTCGATATAGCCCAACAGATGGTGGCGGCGAAGATCGCCAACCAGGCCACACTCCTGCGTCGCAATGGTGATGCCGCTGAGGAGATCACCAAGATGCGCCATTTGCAGCGCTACGCCCTCGATGCCCCGTCTCTCACCGATCTTCTCGGAGTGGAAGGGGAAGCGGCGTCCCTGTACTTCGCGAAGTTCGCCACTATGCTCGAGGGGCAAGCCTCACGGTTCGCCGCTCAGCAGTGGAGGGGGCGCTACAGAAGACCCGCACCGGACCCTGTCAATGCCGCTCTCGACTACACCTACGCAATTCTCCTGGGAGAGTGCATCCGTGCCCTCGTGGCCTGCGGCCTTGACCCGCATGCGGGCTTCCTCCACTCAAGCTCCCGCAATAAGCCGGCCCTTGCCCTGGACCTCATGGAGGAGTTCCGGGCGCCCGTAGCCGATTCCGTGGTGGTTCGCGCGCTGCGCAACGGTGAGCTCAGCGAAGATGACTTCACGGCGGTGATGGGCGCATGCCGCATGACCGACCGGGGTCGCAAGCAGCTGATCGCCGCGTTCGAGAGGAGGATCGAGACCTCATTCCGGCACCCGGTTTTCGGCTACGACGTCACCTGGCGCCGCGCCATTGAGGTGCAGGCGCGTCTCGTGCTCGGGACCATTGATGGGACGCAGCGCGATTACAAGGGCGTAAGGGTGCGTTGATGCGCGATGATGTGAGGCGAGTGCTCGTCGCCTATGACGTGCCCTCCGACAAACGGCGCGGCCGAGTGGCGAAGATTCTCCTCAAGTACGGCGACCGGATCCAGTACTCAGTGTTCGTGGTGGACTCCGCGCCAGCGAAGCTCATGCGGCTGCGAGAGGAGCTGAGCGCGGCCGTTGACCCGGATGAGGACTCGATCCTGCTGTGCGACGTCGGGCCGTTGGCCTCGGTCGATGCGAAGCGGTTCACATACGTGGGCCTGACGAGGACCATCACGCCTGAGGGGCCTCTCATCGCCTGACGCGAGCGCTCCGGCGGCACGGGAGACCCGGGGGAGCGCTCGCGTGCGAGGAACGTTGATATCCCAAGGGAGGAGGGCTACGCTACCCTCCAAGCGAGGGTTCGAACCGACTTGACGTCGGCAGCGCTCGCGAAGACCCGTCAGAACCCTTGAGCGCCAGCCGATTCTAGCGGGGCTGTTGCAGTTCCTTCGGGAACTGCGCTTCATTGAGGCTACGCACTCACCGTGAACGACGACGCGCTCCGTGCCGTTGCAGTTCCTTCGGGAACTGCGCTTCATTGAGGCAGCGCCGTGAGGTCATCGAGTCCCTGACGGACCAGGAGTTGCAGTTCCTTCGGGAACTGCGCTTCATTGAGGCCTTCAAAACGAAGGCGGCAGCCGGCCCACATTGAGGTTGCAGTTCCTTCGGGAACTGCGCTTCATTGAGGCTCTCTGTTTTGTGATTCGTGCTTGTCTGC
Organism: Actinomyces sp. zg328; assembly: GCF_009829635.1. Lineage (NCBI taxonomy): Bacteria > Bacillati > Actinomycetota > Actinomycetes > Actinomycetales > Actinomycetaceae > Actinomyces > Actinomyces sp. zg328. The sequence continues at coordinate 5,118 of NZ_VWPE01000030.1, read as the reverse complement.
GAGCAGTGTTGCAGTTCCTTCGGGAACTGCGCTTCATTGAGGCTACCCGTCAGTCACACGCGACGCAGCACGCGACGCCGTTGCAGTTCCTTCGGGAACTGCGCTTCATTGAGGCTCCCTGATCTCGTGACTGTGAGCCGGCATATTCGCAGTTGCAGTTCCTTCGGGAACTGCGCTTCATTGAGGCGCGTGCACCGTGGCGTCGTTGTAGGCGTGCACCGTGGTTGCAGTTCCTTCGGGAACTGCGCTTCATTGAGGCAGCACCGGCATCGCGTCCTCGGTGTTCATCTCGGCGGTTGCAGTTCCTTCGGGAACTGCGCTTCATTGAGGCGACGCATGGGAGGCCAGCCATCGTGCGGACTCGTGTTGCAGTTCCTTCGGGAACTGCGCTTCATTGAGGCACCCCGGGTCCTGGGAGCAGGAGAGCCCGTAGATGAGGTTGCAGTTCCTTCGGGAACTGCGCTTCATTGAGGCAGATCGGGTCGGACAGGGACGACAAACGGACACGGTTGCAGTTCCTTCGGGAACTGCGCTTCATTGAGGCAGCCGCTGCAGGCGACGCAGGCTCCGACCATCGTTGCAGTTCCTTCGGGAACTGCGCTTCATTGAGGCCCGAAGTAGGTCTCCGCGAGCAGCGCGATCTGGGTTGCAGTTCCTTCGGGAACTGCGCTTCATTGAGGCATGCAGATGTTGATGCCGGGTACTTCTATGGCGTAAGTTGCAGTTCCTTCGGGAACTGCGCTTCATTGAGGCAAGTACGACCAGGGGGGCATCTTGCCGCCCGGAGGTTGCAGTTCCTTCGGGAACTGCGCTTCATTGAGGCGCTACTACGAGCCCACGGGCAACGGCTTCGAAAAGTTGCAGTTCCTTCGGGAACTGCGCTTCATTGAGGCAAGAACAGCGAGACATTCCGGGGCATCGTCGCCCAGTTGCAGTTCCTTCGGGAACTGCGCTTCATTGAGGCGCGAACCAGGTCTTACCAGCGGAGTCAGTGCGCCGTTGCAGTTCCTTCGGGAACTGCGCTTCATTGAGGCTCGACCTGTGTCGCCATGTCCTTGGCACGCTCATGTTGCAGTTCCTTCGGGAACTGCGCTTCATTGAGGCGTGTGGCGTGACCCGGAGTGGCTCCAGGCCATCGCGTTGCAGTTCCTTCGGGAACTGCGCTTCATTGAGGCGGCCTGATCGAACTCAGCCTGGTTCGTCGCGACGATGTTGCAGTTCCTTCGGGGACTGCGCTTCATTGAGGCCTGGTGGCATTCACGGTAGTGACGACCCTCGTCGGGTTGCAGTTCCTTCGGGAACTGCGCTTCATTGAGGCGCCAGGTACACGACCACCACGCCCCACACCCCGCCGTTGCAGTTCCTTCGGGAACTGCGCTTCATTGAGGCTCTGAGTATGTTTCACAGGCCGGGCATTCGTTGAAAGTTGCAGTTCCTTCGGGAACTGCGCTTCATTGAGGCAGCGCCCAGATCGTGAGTACCTGCACGACCGTTGACTGTTGCAGTTCCTTCGGGAACTGCGCTTCATTGAGGCTCCGGGGACTGGTGCATGGAGACGTCCACTCCCCAGTTGCAGTTCCTTCGGGAACTGCGCTTCATTGAGGCTGGTTGCGGATCGGGTTGGCATGTTGGAGGAGGGTTGCAGTTCCTTCGGGAACTGCGCTTCATTGAGGCCCGACATGGGCACAAGCACCTGGGGAGCACACCCCCGCGTTGCAGTTCCTTCGGGAACTGCGCTTCATTGAGGCGCGGCGAGTTGGAGCATGTGCGAGCCGTGCACGGATGTTGCAGTTCCTTCGGGAACTGCGCTTCATTGAGGCTCGATGCAGAGCATGGACAGGGTGGGACGGATGGTTGCAGTTCCTTCGGGAACTGCGCTTCATTGAGGCACCTGCGTATAGCTCCAGGCGCTCACCACCGCGCGTTGCAGTTCCTTCGGGAACTGCGCTTCATTGAGGCCGCAGGCGGTCCACACAGCGCCCACAAACTCATTGTTGCAGTTCCTTCGGGAACTGCGCTTCATTGAGGCGTGCTCATGGCGGGTTCCTTCCCGGTTCGGGCTGGGTTGCAGTTCCTTCGGGAACTGCGCTTCATTGAGGCCACCTCGGGATGATCCTCCAGGCGCACCACCTCCACGTCGTTGCAGTTCCTTCGGAAACTGCGCTTCATTGAGGCAGGCGGATCGTGTGAGGTGAGCGCCCGGCTGCTTGGGTTGCAGTTCCTTCGGGAACTGGGCTTCATTGAGGCGCGGTCACCCTCGCGTTGCTGTAGGTGTACACTACGTTGCAGTTCCTTCCGGAACTGCGCTTCATTGAGGTTCTCCCATTAGGGGAGGGTGGGTGCGTCACCCGTATTGAGGTTGGGAATGGGCGGGGTTTTGGCCCGCTCGGCTGGAGTTCTTAGGGTGGTCTGGAACGTGTTGTCGACTTCCTGCTTGACGTTCAGGTCGTTTCCCTCGAATGGCGTCTTGATGTCGATTCCGATGCCCTGGTGGACCTTTTCTTCCCGGGCGCTCAGCCGCGGCGTCATAAAAGGTTCCGAGCGCATGGTTGCTGGCCACCATCAGGTCTTGTCTGGGTTCAGGCACCACCGGTGAAACCCACGTTGGGTAGCCGCAGGAGTCGGTCGGCTCAGGGGCGTGCCGACTGACGACGTCCAGTGCCGCATGCGGATAACCGACCCAACGGTCAGGCCGGACGCGCCCCCACTCCAGCGGGAAACCTCAATGAGTATGTGAGTGCAAACACGATCCTACTAAGAGGGCGCCGCTGTTGTTGGTGTTATCTAGTAGTGAGTGCGTTACGATTCGCTTGCCCTTGAACCCAAGAAGAATGTGCCAAGTGGATGACGATGAGGCGGGCGCGATTTTGTGGTTTTGAAAGTTGCTTATGGGGGATGGGGGCCATGAATCCCGAGCGTCGTGACTGGCGGAAGGAAGAGAAGACTCAAGAGAGCGCGCAGGCCCATTGCGACGTGCAGCGTCCTGGATGCGGGGTCATGGAAGACTGCTTGCGCGCACAGCCACAACCCGCTGATCAACAGTGAGATAGTGAGGTCCGCGCACGCCAATAGGCCAGCGGTGCTGGCGATTAACGCTCGTATTCGTGGTGCGTGCTGGTTGATCGTAGACGCATCAGCCCGTGGCTCGATCCTCATGACCGCGAGTCCGTCCACGCGTTGCTGGAGCATCCCCGCATGCACAGGGCGCGCGGGTGGGTCAGGTCGGGGTGGTCTCCGCCCGCTGCCGTGCCCAGGTCGCCAGGAGTTGGCGCATCCACTGGGGTCTGGGCGCCTGGGCGGGCTCCCATGGCGGGGGCGGGTAGGTCCCCGGGGCGGCGGTGGCGAAGGGTGGGGGTGGCACGACGGTCGGTGAGGGGTCCTGGATCCACCAGGCGATCAGCCATGTCACCTGGGTGGCGCGGTTGACCGGCATCGCCTCGGTGAGTGCCACCCTCGCCAGGGGCTCGGTGACCTGGTCGATGCGGGCGTCGAGTTGGGTGGCGCTCATCTCGAGCGCGGCCCCGTCGTGGATCGTCAGGTCCATCAGCGCTTCGAACGCGGCGCGGTTGAGGGCCTGGCTTATCGCCTCGGCCAGTTCGGTCCGGCTCTGCTCGATCAGGCGCGGGTCGTCGGGGATCTCGGGCGCCATCTCGGCCCAGGGGATCGGGTCGGTCATCTCCCTGGGGCCCGTCAGGGGGTCGTAGCCGATGAGTTGGTCCCACCTGGGGATCAAGGAGGCTAGGAAGGGATCCTTGGCGGGGTTGGCCGCCGCCCAGTGGGCCCAGAACGCGATCGAGTCCTGATCGCTCATCGTCGCCGGCGTCGCTTTGCCGGGTCTGGGATCGGGCGTCGTGTCGGGTTCTGTTTGCGCTGTCATCGGTTGCCTCCTCGATCAGGGTGTCCAGGCTTAGCTGGGCGAAGGTGTCTTCATTGTGGTGGGGGCCGGTGGGCGCCGGGGGTCTTCTCCTCGTCGGGGAGCGCCACGGATAACCCCATTCTGGCTCAGGGCACCGACATGAATAGGGACTCAATCCCCGGTGGGCACTGGGCTCACGCGCTGGCCCCGCAGTGATCTGGGGCGCTCGTGGATCCTTAAGGGGTGGTGGGCCCGTGCGGGTCGTGGTGGGCTCGGCGGGTGTGGCGAACCGCGGCGTCGGAGGTCTCAGAACGGAGGCGCGGAAGCGCGCCCCACAGAGGATCAGTGGGCCCGATGCGCCCGTCGCGCCGTCCCCACCGCGGCGGGCAGGGCCGCCAGGAGGCGCTCGACGTCGTCGAGAGAGGTCCCCGCCCCCATGGTGCAGCGCAGCGTCCCCCGCGCCGCCTCCTCACCCAGGCCCATCGCCATCAGCACATGGCTCGGGCCGCTCACCCCCGCGTGGCACGCGGAGCCCGCCGAGGCGTCGATCCCCGCCATGTCCAGGGCCATGAGCAGCGCCTCCGCGCTCACACCCTCGAACCACAGATGCGCCGTCCCCGGCAGATGCGGCGCTCGCCCCGGCAGGGTCGCATGCGCGCCCGGGATCGTCAGCGCCCCCGCCAGCAGACGGGATCGCAGCCTTTCCAGGCGCTCCGCCTCCGCCTCCCGCTCCGCCACCGCCAGCTCCAGAGCCAGTGCGAGCGCGCGTGCGCCCACCACGTCCTGCGTGCCTGAGCGCAGGCCCCGCTCCTGGCGGCCCCCGCCCATCGGCGCCGCCAGCTCCAGATCGCGCCGGGCCACCAGCGCCCCCACACCCACCGGCGCGCCCAGCTTGTGCCCGGAGACGCTCACCGCGTCCAAACCCCAGCCATGAACATCCAGCGGAACCCTTCCCACGGCCGCCACCGCGTCGCAGTGCACCGGCACGTACCCCGGCCGCCCCGGGCGCGACACGCCACTCGCCTCCCGCACCGCCGCGACGATCCCCGCCAGGTCCTGCACGGCCCCCGTCTCGTTATTCGCCGCCATGACGCTCACCAGCGCCACGGGGCCCGCCGCGCCCCTGCTCTCGGGGCGGGCCGAGCCACCGCCTTCGGGGCCCGGCGCGCCCCCGCCCTCGGGGCGGGCCGCGCCCCCGCCCGCCGGCGCATCCGGCGCCTCCCGCGCATCCCGCGCCTCCCGCACCACCGCGGCCGCGGTCT
>NZ_VWPE01000029.1:0-21099 GCF_009829635.1 Actinomyces sp. zg328 | reverse complement strand
CGGAACCAGCGGGGCCGCCGGGGCGGGCGGGGCCGGGCCCCCGCGCGGGGCCGAGCTCGCCCGGGGCCAGGCGGGTGGCCAGGAGCGCGGCGAGGGCGTACAGCGCGACGGCGCTCAGCAGGCTGGCGATGTCCTGGGCGGCCCCGGCGGGGAGCACGAGGCGCAGGGCGATACCGAGGGCGGCGCCGAGGGCGCTGGCGGCCCCGCCGAGGGTCGGCACGATGGAGTTGGCGGTGAGCAGCCGCGTGGGGCTGATGATCTGGGGCAGCCCGGCGGCCAGCACGGCGAGCAGGAAGCGATTGACGCCCATGGTCACGAGCACGAGGGCGTAGATGGGCGGGCTGATCCCGACCAGCCAGAGCACGATGGACGCGGCCCCGATGAGGCCGGCGCGCGCCAGGTTGCCGTGCAGGATGATCTGCCGGCGTCGCCAGCGGTCGATGAACGGCCCGGTGAAGGGGCCGACGATGCTGAAGGGCAGGAGCATGACCACCAGGGCGAGGGCGACGCCAGAGGCGGTGGTCATGTTCTGCGGCGCGAAGAAGAACAGCGTGGCCAGGCCCGCCTGGACCAGGCCGTCTCCGGTCTGGGAGATGAGCCGCACGCCCAGCAGGATGCGGAAGGCTCGGGTGGCCCCCAGGTCCTTCAGATCGCCGATGAGCCGCATGTCGCCCATCCTGCCATCCGCGGGGGCGGCGGCCCGGGGGTCAGACGCAGCGGGCTGAGAGCACGCCGTCGATCGCGAGGAGCTCGGCCAGGACCCCGGGGGCGGGGTCGCCCTCGACGTCGACGAGGGTGACGGCGAGGTCACCCCGGGACTTGTTGAGCAGGTTGGCGATGTTCTGGCCGTGCCCGGCGACGAGGGTGGAGACCTGGCCGACCATGTTGGGCACGTTCCGGTTGACGATGACGAGGCGGTGGGTCCCCTCGGCGCGGGCCATGACGGCCTCGGGGAGGTTGACGGAGTTGTGGATCTGGCCGTCCTCCAGGTAGCCGCGCAGGGAGTCGGCGGCCATGATGGCGCAGTTGCGCTCGGCTTCCTTCGTGGAGGCGCCCAGGTGTGGCAGCGAGATGCAGCGGGGGTGCTTGTGGACGGCCGGGGAGGGGAAGTCGCAGACGTAGCCGCCCAGGGTCTCCTCGTCGAGGGCGGCGACGACGGCGGCCTCGTCGACGATCTCGGCGCGGGAGAAGTTGAGGATGACGGCGGTCTCCTTCATGAGGCCGACGCGCTGGGTGGACACCAGGCCGCGCGTGGAGTCGAGGAGGGGCACGTGGACGGTGAGGATGTCGGCGCGCTTGAAGACGTCCTCGATGCTCTCGGCGCGCTCGACTTCGGCGCTCAGGTGCCAGGCGGACTCCACGCTGATGGCGGGGTCGTAGCCGATGACGCGCAGGCCGAGGCCCAGCGCCGCGTTGGCGACCTGCACGCCGATCGCGCCCAGCCCGATGACGCCGAGGGTGCGGCCGGGCAGTTCGAAGCCGACGAACTGCTTCTTGCCGGCCTCGACGGCCTTGGCCATCTCAGCGGCGTCGCCGGTGAGGGTGTGGGCGAAGCGGGCAGCGGGGATGAGGTTGCGCGAGGCGATGAACAGGCCGGCCAGGACGAGCTCCTTGACGGCGTTGGCGTTGGCGCCGGGGGTGTTGAACACGGGGACGCCGCGCTCGGTGAACTCGGCGATGGGGATGTTGTTGGTGCCGGCGCCGGCGCGGGCCACGGCCAGGACGGAGTCGGGGATGGGGGTGCCGTGCAACTTGGCCGAGCGCAGGAGGAGCGCGTGGGGCTCGGCGATGCCGCCGCCGACCTCGTAGCGCTCGTCGGGCAGGCGGGACAGGCCCGCCCCGGAGATGGCGTTGAGGGTCTTGATGCGGAAGCGCTCGGGCTTGGGGGGAACGGGGGCGTTCATGGTTCTCCTGTGTGGGTGCTGGTGGAAGGCGTTGCTGATGAGCGCGGCGAGGAGGGGCGGGCCCGGCCGGGCTCAGGCGTGGGCGCGCTCGAACTCGGCCATGTAGTCGATGAGGGCGGCGACGCCGTCGGCCCCCATGGCGTTGTAGATGGAGGCGCGCATGCCGCCGACGGACCGGTGCCCCTTGAGGTTGGCCAGGCCCGCGCGGGCCGCGCCGGCGAGGAAGTCGGCGTCGAGGGCGGGGTCGGCGAGCGTGAAGGGGATGTTCATCCAGGAGCGCGAGCGCGGCTCAACGGGGTTGGCGTAGAAGTCGGAGGCGTCGATGGCCTCGTAGAGGGAGCGGGCCTTGGCCTCGTTGGCGGCGCCGATGGCCGCCAGGCCGCCTTGCTCCTCCATCCACTCCAGGATGAGGCCGAGGAGGTAGACGGAGAAGGTGGGCGGGGTGTTGAGCATGGAGTCCTTGTCCGCCATGGTCTTCCAGTCCCAGATGGCGGGCACGTCCGGGCGGGCGCGGTCGAGGAGGTCGTCGCGCACGAGCACGACGGCCAGGCCGGCGGGGCCGAGGTTCTTCTGGGCTCCGCCGTAGACGACGCCGAAGCGGGAGAAGTCGATCGGCCGGGAGAGGTAGGTGGAGGAGAAGTCGGCGACGAGGGGGGTGTCACCGGCGTCGGGGATGTAGGGGAACTCGACGCCGCCGATGGTCTCGTTGGGCGTGTAGTGCAGGTACGCGGCGTCGGCGGGGATGATCAGGGACGCCGGGTCCGGGGTGGTGGTGTAGCGGGAGGCGGACTCGTCGGCGATGGTGACGACGTTGAGGCCCTGGCGTCCTGCCTCCTTGGCGGCCTTGGTCGACCACTGCCCGGTGTTGATGAAGGCGGCGGTGGCGCCCCTGGCGGCGAGGTTGGCGGGGATGGCGGAGAACTGGCCTGTGGCGCCACCGGCGAGGAAGAGGACGCGGTAGTTGTCCGGCAGCCCGGCGACACGACGGAAGGCGGCCTCGGTCTGAGCGGCGCAGGCGACGAAGTCCTTGCCACGGTGGGAGTCCTCGAGGACGGACATGCCTATGCCGCGCCAGTCGGTGAGCTCGGCGGCGGCCCGCTCAAGCACGGGCAGGGGGAGCTGGGCGGGGCCTGCGGAGAAGTTGTGGACGCGCATGGGGCCAGTATGCCCATGGGCGCGCCATCGGAGCGTCATGAGTCCGTGTTCGGGAGCGGGCGAGGCGGCGGACAGCCCGACCTCGACGGGGCGGGGCTGCCGGCGCGGGCCGCACCCGCCCACACCTCGGGCTGCGGCGACCACGCCGCGCCTCCCGTTCGTGTCAGGGCGGCGCGCTACGATGGCCGAAGCACTGGCATTGGAACGATGCTGGCATTCTCGACAGTAGCTGACAGCCCGCCAGAGCCCGCCAGAGCCCGGCGGGGCATGAGGAGGCAAGGCCCGTGGCACGAGCAGATCTTCTCCTCGATCTCGTCGAGGCCGAACGTCGCGGGGACCGGGACCGCTTCCGGATCGTCGTCGAGGGTCTCATTGCCGAGGAGCGGGCGAATCAGCACCATCTGCTTGCGGACCGCCTCTCTGAGATCATCATGACGACGGGGCAGGGGCTGCCTCGCGACGACTACACAGCATCGGTCCGCGATCTCATTCACGAGGTCGCGGCGCGACGGCGCCTGGATGAGCTGGAGCTCGCACCAGTGCCGCACCGTGTCATTGCCGAGCTCATCGAGGAGCAGCAGCGGGCAGACCTGTTGCGCAGCTACGGCGTCGAGCCCCGGCATCGGCTCCTGCTGGCGGGCCCGCCCGGCAACGGTAAGACGAGCGTGGCCGAGGCCATCGCCACCGAGCTCATGCTCCCGCTCTACGTCATCCGCTACGAGGGCGTGGTCTCCAGCTTCCTCGGCGAGACCGCGGCACGCCTGGACAGTGCTTTTGAGTTCGTGCGAACCCGCCGCTGCGTGCTCTTCTTCGACGAGCTCGACACCATTGCGAAGGAACGCGCCGACGAGCATGAGACGGGGGAGATCAAGCGGGTCGTCTCGACTCTGCTCCTCCAGATCGACCGCCTGCCCCCGCACGTCGTCCTCGTGGGCGCGACCAACCACAGCGAGCTCCTCGACCGGGCAGCGTGGAGACGGTTCCAGGTGCGCACCGAGCTGCTGCCACCGTCACGGTCACAGGCAGCGAGGTTCCTGGAGCGACTAGCGGGGCGCTTCGGGGGTGACCTCGGCTACGCACCTCGCACACTGGCCGAACGGCTCACTGGTGCGAGCTACGCCGAGCTCGAGGAGTTCGCCTTGGACGTCCGACGCCGAGCGATTCTTGAGATGCCCGGCGCCGACATGCGCCGGATCGCGAAGGAGCGTCTGGAGCACTGGCAGGGCTCGGTGCGGTCGTGACCGCCCAGTCGCGGCCGCTCCTGGCCTTCAACCCACCACAGGTGCCTGCGAGCGGTCGCCCCAAGCAGCCGCTACATCCGCCCAAGGCCTCAGGTCCCGGAGGTCAGCGACAGGGCGAACGACTGGGCCCCAAGTTCGCGGAGCTCGTTGATGCCTTCAACGCTCAGCGCGTGACAAGCGGGGTCGGCACGCCGACCGAGACGGACCCGTCCCTCGTCGTCGTCCTTGACCTCGCCGGATCCGTTGAAGACTTTCACAAGGCCGTCACGAAGGTAGAGGGGCTTGAGTTCCTCGCCGAGATGGCCGCGGACGCTGCCGACCCAGACGACGACTTCTATATGACGAAGAGCGGGAAGGGCCGCACCAGCAAGCCGGTTCCGCACTCGCTCTACCTGGTGATGTCGAACGCCACGGCCATCGACCAGATGCTCAGCCTCTTCAAGCGATGGCAAGAGGATCCGACGACGACGCTCGAGCACGGTCTCGGCAGGTTCAAGGCGGTCTTCGCCCAGCTGGTGGACCTGCGCCGTTGGGGCCCTGAGGACCGCGTGCGAGAGACCGGTCTCCTCGACCACTGGCGTGAGACCATTGCGATGATCGGCCAGTCCCACAGCAGTCCCGTGCGGGTGGAGATCGAGCTGTGGTACCACCATGACCGCGGGCGGCGGGTTGCCGCCGAACGCACCATCACACAGATTCTGGATGACTGCGGTGGGAGGCTCGTCAGCCGGGCTCGGATCGAGGAGATCGGCTATCACGCCCTTCTCGCGGACCTCCCCCGCCAGCAGGTTGAGAAGGTCGTGAGTCAAGGCCCTCAGGCGATCCGGCTGCTCACTGCGGAGCACGTCATGTTCGTCAGCCCGTTCAGGCCGATGAGCATCTCCTCACCTCTTCCCTCGGAGACCGGATCCGCTTCATTCCCTGCCGAGGGACCCAGTGACCGCAAGCCACGGATCGCGCTGCTCGACGGTCTTCCCTTCCAGAACCACGACGCCTTGACAGGCAGGTTAATTGTCGACGACGCCGACGGCGTGGCGGACGACTACCAGATCGCTGCTCGCTCCCACGGAACGGCGATGGCGTCCCTCATCATCCACGGGGATCTTTCCGACCCGGGAGAACCGCTGGACCGCCCGATCTACGTGCGACCGATCATGCGCGCGGAGGAATCAGCGTCCGGGCAGCCCACTGAGAGCGTCCTGCCTGACACGCTCTTCGTCGACCTTCTTCACCGCGCCGTAAGAAGGCTCTTCATAGGTGAGTCGGGGCGGCAGGCATGGGCCCCGAGCGTACGTCTCATCAACCTGTCTATCGGAGACAGTACCCGTCCTCTCGTGCGAAGAATGAGCCCCGCTGGGCGGCTGCTGGACTGGCTCGCCCTTGAGTTCAACGTCCTGTTCGTCGTCAGTGCGGGAAACTACACCACCCCGATCCCACTTCCTCGGGATGCGGCGACGGATATGATTCGCGCCAGGTCGGCGGCGGAGCAGGCGGTTCGCGGTAACGCGATTCTCCAAGGTATCCTGCCACCAGGGGACTCCATGAACGCGTTGACTGTTGGCGCTGTCCACGCCGACGCTGCGCCCGCTCCACCCGAGTCCGCAACCGCCTGGGACCTCACGACGCCCGGCGCACCTGCGCTGTACTCAGCAACCGGCCCTGGTGTCGCACGCTCGGTCAAACCAGACCTGTATCACGTTGGCGGACGTCTTCTCTTCGCCAGGCCGCTGCCGGTATCGGATGGCACGGTTGACCTGCAGGTCGCTCGCACCAGCCGGACGGGTCCAGGTGTGCAGGTTGCCGCACCCTCAGACGGAGGACGGACCAACCGGACAACCTTCGACTGCGGCACCAGTCACGCCGCGGCACTCGTGACCCGCGAGGCCAGCTCGCTCTTCGACATCCTTGAGGCGGGTCCAGACGAAGGAATGGGAGCCTTCCCCGACGCCCTGTTTCACCCGCTTCTCGTTCGGGCGCTGCTTGCCCATTCCTGCTCTTGGGGTGACTGGGGCAAGGAGCTCGCCCCACAGTCGTCCCGTGGGGCGCGGACCGCCCTGTTCGGCTACGGCCGGCTCGACCCTGACGTCGCTCGGGGTGCGGTCAACCGAGCGGTCGTCGTTGCAGGCAATGAGATCGGCATTGATGAGCGTCACACGTACGAGCTGCCGCTCCCCTTGTCAATCCGCAGCAAGGCCGAGTGGCGCCGGTTCGTCATCACTCTCGCCTACTGGGCACCCATGACCCATGGTCTCAAGACCTATCGGGCGGCCAAGGTCTACTTCGACACGCCTGACACGAAACTGGCCGGCGGGGACCGCGTGGATGCTGACCATCACGCCGTACGTCGCGGGAGTCTGCAGCACGAGGTCATCGACGGAGGTCGCTCGATGAGCTTCAAAGACGGCGACACCTTCCCGATCCATGTGGACTGCATGAGGGATGGGCAGAAGCACGGTGACATCGGACGTATCCGCTACGCCCTGGTGGTGTCGATCGAGACGGCGGCGACGACCTCATCGACGATCCATGACGAGGTCCGCGCGGGCCTCATCCGGTTGCGCCACCGGAACGCTGCTCAGCAGCACAGCCGGGTGCGTCTGGCTTGAGCCGTCTCACCGGCCTCGCTCCGCGACGAGGCCGCCCAGGCCGCGCCTCGCCGCTCAGTCCCGAATGGTCAGGGCGGGCAGGTCATGGACGATCTGCTGGGTGCGGACGGAGACCGTGGTGACGCGGGCGATGAGGTCGAGAAGGTAGAGCGGCTGGGCGGGGGCTCCCGGCTCGGCGCCGGCGCCCTCGTCCATCCAGTCGTTGGGGTCGTTGACGATGCCGGAGGCCTTGTCGACCTTGACCTGGTAGCGGTCAAGGAGCCAGTCCAGGGCGCTGCGTGAGCCGAGCAGGTAGTCCTGTGCCTGCTCCGGGATACCCGAGACGGTCACGTGCTCGTTGTAGACGATCGACGTCTTGTCGTCGACCCTCGTGCCGTCGACGCGGGTCTTGGCGTAGCGCATCTTCGTCACGCGCAGTCGCGCCGGGTCGAGGTCGGTCCGCCGCGCCCACGGCAGGGACGCCCCGTCCACGGTGAGCGTCAGCGGCCAGGGCTCGACCTCCTCGTAGTCGAGGTGCAGGTCCGCCAGGGCGCGCCCGGCCGTGGCCAGGGCGGTGAAGTCCTCACGCGTGGCCACCAGCGGGATGCGAGGCAGCGACTTCTTGAGGTCGGCACCGTAGCGGCTGCGGTACTCCGGGTGGTGGAGCAGGCCGTAGACGTAGTAGAAGACGTCGGCCTTGTCCACCTCAGGCCCGTAGGCGGCGCGGTAGGCGTTGAGGGTCGCGTCCGTCACGTTGTCGACGCGCCGGTAGTCGCCGATGACCTCGCCCTCATATCCGACGGCGGCGCCCGCCTCGCCCTGCGGCTCACTGAGCGCGTCGAGGTCGAAGCCCTGGTCCTCGGCGGCGTGACGACCCGAGACCTTCTCCCACGTCCACCGCGGGAAGAACTGGCCTCCGCTGCCCGCGCCCGTCACATGCAGATTCGGAACCACATCTGTCACGAGCGAGGAGAAAGGAACATCGGAACCGGAACCAACGATGTAGAACCCCAGGTTGTCGTGCGCCGGCGTGGGGAAGTAGCGTCGCAGGATGGCGGGCAGGTAGATAATGCCGTCGCTAGCGTTGAGCCACTGCTTGCAGAAGGGACGGTACAAGGCCAAGTGGGTGGCACCCGCGTCATAGCGAATCAGCCTGTTCTTGGCGGCAGAGCCGTAGAGGTCTCGCGTCCACTTGATCTGGGTCTCGTCAGTCGTGACGAGGTCGCGCACACTCTTGTCGGTGAGTTGGGCGCCCCTGTGCTGGCGGTGCACGCGCTCACGCTCGGCGTTGTAGGTGTCGATGAGGCGCTCGCATGAGTCTCGCAGGGTGTCCAACGAGAAGTTGTAGACCCAGACATCACGATTAGTGGTCACACCTAGGGTCGTACTAGAGAAAACCGGATCACCACCTTTCATGCTCCCCAACACCCGCCAGGACTGGTAACGCGGATCGCGCTGGTTGATCCAGTCGCCGACCTCGTTGGGGACCAGCCGGTCCCAGTCCATCTCTTCCACGCGCGAGTCCGCGACAATGGCGAGCTTGTCCTCGCGGCTGAGGTAGTCGCCGATGTCCCGGTAGTGGATGACGGCCGGGCCGGTGTGGGCGGGGTTCTTGACGAGGAAGGTGACAGCGACGGTCGCCCGCGACCCAGCACCGAAGACCTTGCCACCCTCCTGACGGGACAACTCACCGGCTGTGCGCTGGTTGCCCCTGAGGTTGAACACATAGATGTGGGCGAACTCCTCGGCCAGGCTCAGCCGCACGCCGTCGGCCGTGTTGGCGTCGATGAAGCCGCCGTTGGTGACGAAGCCGATGACCCCGGCGTCGCCCAGGCGGTCGCTCGCCCAACGGATAGCACGCAGGTAGGAGTCGTAGAGGTTTCTCATATTCTTGCCAACTGCGCGCTCGGCATACGTGGCGCCAATGCGCAGGTCCAGGCAGGGGTAGGGCTGGTTGGCGTTGTTGTCGTTCGCCGACTTCTGCCCCACCGAGTAGGGCGGATTACCGACGATGAGACGGATGTCCAGCCCCCGCTGGGCCTCGGCGCGGTCGTTATTCGCCACGAAGACGCTGCGATCCAGGACGTCGTCGTCCTCACCCATCTGGAAGGTGTCGGTGAGGACGATCCCGTTGAAGGGTGCGTACCCGTCGCCAGAGCCGGACGCGCAGTCGCGGTAGGCCACCTCAATATTCGCCGTCGCGATGTAGTAGGCCAGCAGGAGGATCTCGTTGGCGTGCAGCTCACTGGCGTACTTGCGTGCCAGGTCCTCGGGCCGGATGAGCCCGGACTGTAGGAGGCGGACGATGAAGGTGCCCGTCCCGGTGAAGGGGTCGAGCACATGCACCCCTTCATCACTCACGCCGCGCCCGAAGTGCTCGCGCGAGAGCCAGTCCACGCTGCGCAGGATGAAGTCGACGATCTCCACCGGCGTGTACACGATGCCCAGGGACTTCGCCGTCGCAGGGAAGGCCAGGGAGAAGAACTTCTCATACAGCTCGGTGATGACCCGCTGCTTGCCCTCAGCATTGTCAATGCCGGCGCAGCGCTCACGCACCGAGGCGTAGAAGCCCTCGAGCTGCTGCGTCTCCGCCTCCAGGCTGTCGCCGTCGAGCACGGTGAGCATCCGGCTCATCACCTGGGCTACAGGGTTCTCGGCGCCGAAGTCGTACCCGTCGAACACGGCGTCGAAGACCGGCTTGGTCACGAGGTGCTGGGAGAGCATGTCGATAGCCGAGTCCTCGGTGATCGAGTCATTGAGGTTGGCCCGCAGCGCCGCCAGGAACGTCTCGAACTCGCCGGCGACAGCAGGGTCGGCCACCCGGCGCTCCAGACGGGTGCGGTGGCGCGCTGCGATCTGGGCGACGTCCTTGGCCCACTGCTCCCAGTAGCGGCGCGAGCCCACCTTCTGCACGAGCCGCGCGTAGATCGCGTCCTTCCAGCGCCCCAAGGAGTCCAGGTCGAAGCCCGTCTGAAGGCCCTGCGCCGTCGGGGATGCGCCCGGCTCACCGTCGCCGTCGTCACCGCCCGGCGCGAAGGGGTCGATGATGGCCACCTTGTCCGGCTTGGACCGGTTGAGGTCGATCTTGTTGACCATGGCGTCGAAGCGCTCGTCATGCGCGCGCAGCGCCTGAAGCACCTCCCACACGACCCGGAAGACATCGTTGTCCGCCAGGACCTCCTCGGGCGCCTTGCCCGCCGGAATCGCCACCGGCAGGATGATGTAGCCGTACTTCTTGCCCGGGGCCA
Organism: Actinomyces sp. zg328; assembly: GCF_009829635.1. NCBI lineage: Bacteria > Bacillati > Actinomycetota > Actinomycetes > Actinomycetales > Actinomycetaceae > Actinomyces > Actinomyces sp. zg328. The sequence goes on along the minus strand of NZ_VWPE01000029.1, from coordinate 10,966 downwards.
GGCGCATCACTCGCCCCACGGACTGCACGATGTCCACCTGAGACTTGCGCGGGGACAGGAACATCACCGCATCCAGTGCCGGGACGTCCACCCCTTCACTCAGGCAGCGCGCATTGGTGAGCACCCGGCACGACGACGCGCCGTCCCCCGCCGTCGCCTCTTCTGCCCCGCCGGCGAGCCAGGACAACCGCTCCGTGCGCTCGAGGATGTTCATCGACCCGTCCACGTGACGCACCTCGACCGAGGCGAGCCCGGACGCACCGCCGTCGGGCTCAGCCAAGGTGCGCCGGTAGTCCTCGGCCACCCCGTTGAAGGAGGAGGCGAAGCGCTTGGAGGTCGCGATGTCCCGCGCGAAGGCGACGGCCGTGCGCATGGGACGGTCGTCCGCCCCGAAGTCCCCCGCCTGCGCGCTGCGCTTGGCCAGGGCGTTCCAGCAGCCGACGATGCGGGCGGCGTCGTCAAGCTTGAGCTGGCCGTCCTGAGCCAAAGAGGACTGGAGCTGCGCGGCCACCTGCTCCTCGGAGACCGTGAGGACCAGCACCTTGTAGTCGGTGAGCAGACTGCGCGAGACCGCCTCGCCGAAGCCCAGGCGGAACAGCTCGGCCCCGTACGTCGTCTCGTCATCCATGGAGGCGAGCACCGCGTTCTTCTCGCCGGCGCGCGCCTTCGTGGAGTCGTCGTAGATGCGGGGCGTGGCCGTCATGTACAGGCGCTTGGCCCCGCGAAGGTAGGCGCTGTCGTGGACGCGGACGAAGGCGGAGTCCTGTTCGCCTGCGGCAGTCGCGCCGGTGGTGCGGTGCGCCTCGTCGCAGATGATGAGGTCGAAGGCGGGGGCGCCCGCCTCCTGGGCGCGCGCCACCACGTCAATCGACTGGTACGTCGCGAACACGACCGTCATGGGGGCGACGCCGTCAACGGGCACCGCCGGCCGCGCCAGGCGCTGCGCGAGGGCGTGCGCATCAGTGGTGGCCGGGATGGCCAGGTCCACCACCGAGATGTCCTCGCTCAGTGAGTCCTTGCCGCGTCCCTTGCCGACCTTCGCGTCCGAGCAGACCGCGAAGGAGCGCAGCGGAACCTCAGCCTCTGCGCTCCACTCACGCAGCGTCTGCGACAGCAGCGCGATCGAGGGGACAAGGAACAGCACCCCCCCCCGCCGGCTCCGACGCCTGCCATCGCCTCGGCGATACGCAGGGAGGTGAACGTCTTTCCGGTGCCGCAGGCCATGATGAGCTTGCCGCGGTCGGCCGACTGCAGCCCCTCGGTCACCGCGGCCAGGGCCCGCCGCTGGTGCTCACGCAGGCTCTTGCGCCCGACGCGAACCATGACCTCCGGCGTCTGGAGGCTGAAGGCGTCCCAGTCGATCGTCGAGCTGAACAGATCCTGCAGACCGATGCGTGAGACCGGGACAGCCTGGTGGGCGACGGTCTGCTCCGCCGCCCGGTTCCAGCGCTCCGTCGTCGAGACGAACAGGCGCGAGGAGAACTCACCGGTGCCGGACTCCGCGAGGAAGGTGTCGACGTCCTTCTTCGACACCGAGCGCTCAGGGTCGTAGAACTTGCACTGGACGGCGCACAGCTCGCCCGTCTGACGCTCGCGGGCCACCAGGTCGATGCCACGGTCTGGTCGGCCATCGCGGCCCGGCCAGTCGGACCACATCCACACCTCGTCGAAGCGCTCGGCATAGCGCGGATCCGTCAGGAGGAACTGGCGCACCAGCCGCTCGAAGCTCGTGCCCTTACCGCGCTCGGTCCTGGCCTCGAAGTACAGGGCGTCCAGGATCGCCGCGATGCTCTGCGTGCTCACGGTGAGAGCATACGGGTGCGGCTACATGCGCGCGCCGCAGCCGGAGCAGAAGGTCGCGTCCTCGGTCTCCAGGTACCCGCAGGCCCGGCAGCGCACGCGGATCTGCGGTTCAGCCCCGACGCCACGGCCGGCACCCAGCCCGCCCAGTGCGGGCACCTCCTCAAGGCGCTGCTGGTCCTGAGCGCCCTTCGCCCGGTTCCAGGGCTCGGCGTCACGCACCTCTGCCTGGGGAGACAGGATGACGCCCGAGCCGGCCAGGCCCTTGCGTCCGATCTTCCGCAACGTCTGGCCGCAGATCGCGAGGAGGAGGCCGACGAAGGCCAAGGGGAACACCGTGAACATCCGGCCCACGCGCGTGCCGATCGCGTCGGGGTTGCCGGCAATCGAGCTGAAGCTCGTGAAGAAGAAGGCGAAGACGGACAGGAAGGCGAGGAGGCCCACGGCCTGCAACGCGATACCACCGTAGTAGGCCCACTTGCGCCAGGGCTCGACGTCGTACTGACGCGGGCGACCCCCGTTGTCGCGGTAGGGGGACTGTGGGTCGTTGGTGCTCATGAGGCTCCGTTCGCCAGTGCGCACGCCAGGTTCCCCGGCCTGCGCGTAAAGGACGTCGTGATACTAGATGCAGCCCTCCCCGGCGCGTCAACGCTCCCGAACTGGGGACGAACGCCGTGCGCCACTCGCGCGCCACCACGGTCACCGCGACAGCATTGAGGGACGGCATGGCACGCTCAGGCTGACGACGTTTGAACAGGTTTCGCATGATTCCAACGTTTCGCATTCCCCGTCACGTCGCGACGAACTCTCCCGCGTGCATCACGGCCCGACCATGCACATGGGAGACTCAGCCGCCCACACACCCGATCCCAGAAACGTTGGAATGACAAGGATTCTGATCCATCCATCGTTGGCCGAGCGTGCCGAGCCCATGCCCAGCAGCATCCGGCGGGCGGTCCCAGTGGGAGACCCCCGTATTCCGGACCCTAGGCGCCCTTCTCGCCTGTCTTCCCCCGTTTGGAGCCCTGGCCCCTGTCCCGGCGCCCGGCCTCGGCGCGGGCACGCTCCTCGGCGGGCACAGCGGCCCACCAGGCGTGGAGCGCCTCGCGGGCCAGCTCCTCGCCCAGCGGGCCCTTCTCCATGCGCAGGTCCATGAGGAAGCGGTAGGCCTCGCCCACCACAGGCCCCGGCTCAAGCCCCAACTCGGCCATGATCTGCCCACCGTCCAGATCCGGGCGGATCGCGGCGAGCTCCTCGGCCTGGGCGAGCTCGTCGATGCGCCGCTCCAGGTCGTCGTAGGCGTGGGAGAGCATGGCGGCCTTGCGGCGGTTTCCGGTGGTGACGTCGGCGCGGGTGAGGCGGTGCAGGCGCGTGAGCAAGGGCCCGGCGTCAGTGACGTAACGGCGCACGGCGGAGTCGGACCAGGTGGCGTCGGCGTAGCCGTGGAAGCGCAGGTGCAACTCCACCAGCCGGGCGACGTCCTTGATGGTCTGCTTGTCGAAGCGCAGGGCGGTCAGCCGCTTCTTGGCGATGCGCGCGCCGATGATGTCGTGGGCGTGGAAGGTGACGGTGCCGTCGGGCAGGAAGCGACGGGTGGCGGGCTTGCCGATATCGTGCATGATCGCAGCCAGGCGCAGCACGAGGTCCGGGGCGGGCACGGGCCCGTCAGCCCCGGTCTCCAGGTCCATGGCCTGCTGGAGGACCACGAGGGTGTGCTCGTAGACGTCCTTGTGCCGCTTGTGCTCGTCAACAGTATCGCGCAGCGCGGCGAGCTCCGGCAGGACGACGTCGGCCACGCCGGTATGCACCATGAGTTCCAGGCCGCGCCGGGGGGCCGGGGAGAGCAGCAGGCGCTCCAACTCGGCGCGCACGCGCTCGGCGGAGACGATCTCCAGGCGGTGGGCCATCTCCTCCATGGCGCTCATGACGTCGGGCTCGACGTCGAATCCGAGCTGGGCGGCGAAGCGCGCGGCCCGCATGATGCGCAGGGGGTCGTCGTCGAAGGACTGGGTGGCGGTGACGGGGGTGCGCAGGATCCCGGCCTCCAGGTCCGCCAGGCCCCCGTGGGGGTCGACGAGCTCCAGATCGGGCAGGCGCAGGGCCATGGCGTTGACGGTGAAGTCGCGGCGCGTGAGGTCACCCTCCAGCGTGTCCCCGTAGGAGACGGCGGGCTTGCGCGAACCCACCTCGTAGGCCTCGGTGCGGTAGGTGGTGACCTCGACGACGACGTCCCCCTTGCGCGCCCCGATGGTGCCGAACTCGCGGCCGACGTCCCAGCAGTGATCCCCCCAGGCCTTGAGGAGCTCCTCGGTCTGCTCGGGGCGGGCCGAGGTGGTCAGGTCCAGGTCATGGGGGGCCACGCCCAGGAAGGCGTCGCGCACAGGGCCTCCCACCAGCGCGATCTCGTGGCCGGCTCGCGCGAAGGCATGCCCGAGCGCGGCCAACGACGGAGGCAGTCCCGCCAGGGCGTCGCGCGCGGTGGGAGTCAGGGAGGGGGTCGGGTGGGCCGCGCGGGAGGCGCTGGTTGGAAAGGTAGTCATCGGGGCAAGCCTGCCATGAGCCCGCCCCGCCGGCTCCCGCGGGCGTCCCGGGCCGGGCAGGGCCGTCCCCAGGCTGATCGCGGAAGTCCATGTGAGATCCATGTGAGGAGCACCTGGCCCGCTTCGGCGCGCACTGCGCCGACCCAGGGGCCCGGACAGCCTAGAGTGTCCCCATGCCCTCTCACCGCGTTCGCAAGCCCCGCGCTGGCTCGTCGCCGCGGCACTCGAGCGCGCGCGGCCTGCCCGTTGTCGATGAGACGAGCGCCGGCGGGCTCGTCGTCGACGTCCAGGGCGGGCGCGCCTTCGCCGCCGTCATCGCGCGCCGCAACCGCGGCGGGCGCTTAGAGTGGTGCCTGCCCAAGGGGCATTTGGAGGGCGAGGAGACCGCCGAGGAGGCGGCCGTTCGCGAGATCGCCGAGGAGACGGGCATCACGGGTCGCGTGCTGCGCCACTTGGCGACGATCGACTACTGGTTCGCGGGCGACGCCCACCGGGTCCACAAGGTCGTCCACCACTTCCTGCTCGAGGCCGTCGGCGGGGAGTTGACCACGGAGAACGATCCCGATCATGAGGCCGAGGACGTCGCCTGGGTGTCGCTCGACGACGTCGGCAAGCGCCTGGCCTATCCCAATGAGCGCAGGATCGTTGCCGCCGCCCGCGACATCCTCGTGGGGGATGGATGAGTTCGCGTCGCACGCGGCGCCTGCTGGCCTCAGCGGCGGCCGTCCTGTCCAGCGCGGCCATGATGATCGCCGGGCCGGCGATCGCCGCGCCCGTAGCGCCGGCGGGGGCGCCGGTGCGGGGAGACGCCCCGGTAGTCAAGGTCCTGCCCGCCGATAACGCGCCCAGTGCCCCCGGCCCAACCGCCCCCAGCGTCACCGCCGGCGCCGTGACCCTCACGGTGGACGCCATGGCCCCTGAGATCCTGCACTCGGGAGAGGACCTGCGCATCTCCGGGACCATCACCAACGGCACGACGACGAACCTCTCCGGCGCCTCGATCCTCGTCCAGGCGCAGCAGACCACGGAGGTCTCCACCGGAAATCTCAGTTCCTGGCTCGCCAACGAGCGCAACACGTCGCTCGTCACCGCGATGGATGAGGCCCTCGGCACCGACGTCGCCCCCGGCACCTCGCAGCGCTTCTCCCTGACCGTCAAGAGCTCCGACCTCCCCCTGGCGGACACCGATCAATGGGGCCCGCGCGGCATCCAGGTGACCCTGCTGCAGAGCGGCAACACGCTCGCCCAGGACCGGGCCATCTCGCTGTGGGACAGCGGCGCGTCCGTGGATCCCAGCCGCGTCGCCGTCGTCATCCCTGTGACCGCGAGCCCCGCCGAGCTCGCGCTCCTGGCGAACCTGGGAACCACCGAGCAGCGTCAGGCGGAGCAGGCCGCTGAGGACGCCGCCAGGGAGACGAGCAACCCGACGGCCAGCCCCACCGCCACCCGCAGCGCCTCACCGAGCCCTGGGGCGAGCCCCTCCGCGGCGCCGACCGCGAGCGCGACCCCCGCCCCCTCCGCGACCTCCTCGCCGAGCCCCTCCGCGGGGCCGGACTCCGTCCCCCCGGTCGCCTCACCGGGCTCAGGGGCCTCCATCCACGCCCTGCGCCAGCGCGTGAAGGGGTTGCTCGACCTCGCCGGCGACGGCGTCATCCTGGCCATCGACCCGGCCCTCATCGACGCCCTCGGCATGACTCCTGAGCGCCTCCAGGCCGCCGCCGCGGCGGGCTCCGGAGAATCGGCGCCCCAGCCCGCCCCCGCGCCCAGCGCGTCGGCCGACCCCAGCGGCTCGCCGAGCCCCACAGCCTCACCAGCTCCGGCCCCACGGGATGTGGCGGAGGAGGACCTCACCGAGCTCGCCGGCTCCCTGTACCGGGCTCTGACAGGATCAGGCGCGAAAGGCAAGGGCGATGTCGTCGCCCTTCCCTGGGGCGATGCCGATGCGTCCGCCCTGACCCATCTGGGCGCCACGGAACTCATGACCACCGCCACGGCCCGGACGAGCGGCTCACTGCTGGTCGGCGCGAGCGCGAGCGCCTCCCTGGCCTGGCCCGCGGGGCCCCTGGATGCCCAGACGCTGTCGGCCCTGCCGGACTCGACGCGCGTCGTCGTCGCCTCCCCGGGGGATATGAGCGTCACGGAGCCGCTGACCTACACGCCCTCGGGCATCGCCTCGCGGGAGGGTCGCGCGGTTCTCCTGCCGGATGCCGCGCTGAGTTCCGGGATCGCGGGGAGCCTGGAGACGCAGGCCTCCACGCAGTCGTTGAGCGAGATCGACACCCGCCAGTACCTGCGCGCCCAGACGGCGATCCTCACTCGCCAGGCCCCGAACCTGGGCCGGGACGTGGTGGTCGCCATCGATCGCCGGACCGCCTCGATGACCTCGCCCACGGTCCTGGGGGCCCGGGTCGACGCGCTGAGGCAGACCAGTTGGACGGCCCCCACCGGTCTGGCCGATCTCAGCGCCAACGCCAGCCAGCAGGCCTCTCAGGACGATGAGCCCGGCCGCGCCGCGCTGCCGGACATCAAGGTCATCGACACCGAGCTGAGCGATCCCGAGCTCTCCCAGGCCCGCGCCGCCGCGCAGCGCGTGAGCGCCACGAGCTCGGTCCTCCACGACCCCGCGGCGATCATGGGCACGCGCGCCCAAGTGGTCTCCTCCGTGTCCGCCTCGGCCTGGAGGTCGGACACCGCCGGGCGCGCGGCGCTCATCGCTGGCGCCGACGCCGCCGCGAACTCCGTGGTCAACGCCCTGCAGGTCACCCCGAGCTCAACGATCAACCTCATCAGCGACAAGGCGCAGCTGCCGATCCGCGTCTCCTCGTCCCTCACGCAGGACTCCACCGTGGTGGTCGAGGTCATATCCGGCTCGCCGCGACTCCAGACCAAGGAGACGGTCTCAGTTGTGGTCCCTGCCGGGGGCCAGGCCGTCGCCTCCGTGCCCGTGACCGCCGTCGGCTCGGGTAACGCGAGCCTCACGGCGAGGATCCTGTCCTCGGACGGCACCGAGGTCGGCACCCCGGCGAAACTGCGCATACGGGTGCGCGCCGACTGGGAGGGCCGGGGCACCCGGATCGTCACCGGCGTCCTCGTGGTCCTACTGGCCGCCGGCATCTACCGAACCGTCCGGCGCGGCAGGCGCGCAGTGCCCGACGCCCCGCTCGCGGGCGCCCCCGAGCTGGAGGGAGACGCATGACCCCCGCCCACGCCCAGAACGCCCCGATGGCGCCCCAGCCAGGCCAGGCAGGCCGGCCGGTCGCCGGGCCGGTCGCGCCGGATCGGCCCGACGGGCGGGCCCCCCAAGCCGCCCCTGAGCCGAGCCGGAGGCGCAAGGCGCCCAAGCCGGCGTCGATCATGCGCTCCTCGGTGGTCATGATGGTCGGGACCATGGCCTCCCGCCTCCTGGGGCTCGTGCGCAACGCCCTGCTCATCGCCGCCCTGGGGGCCACGGCCTCCGGCGCCGCCGACGCCTTCAACATCGCCAACACCCTGCCCAACCAGCTCTACAACATGCTGGTAGGCGGCATCCTCAACGCCGTCCTCGTCCCGCAGATCGTGCGGGCGCTACGGCGCGAGAACGGCGAGGAGGTCGTCAACCGGCTGCTCACCGCCGCCGGCACCCTCATCCTGGCCATCACGGCGCTGCTCACCCTCGCCGCTCCCTTCATCATCTACCTCTACGGCGGTGGTCTGGGGCGGTGGCTCCCAGTGGGCTACGCCTTCGCGTTCTGGTGCATGCCGCAGGTCTTCTTCTACGGGCTCTACGCTCTGTGGGGGCAGGTGCTCAACGCCCGCCACGTCTTCGGGCCCTACATGTGGGCGCCCGTGGTCAACAACATCATCTCCATCGCCTCGCTCATCGCCTACATCGCGATCTACGGCCGCTACGCGGGAGCAGACGGCGGCCCCGCCGAGTGGGACGCCATGCGCATCACGCTCATCGCGGGAACGACGACGCTGGGCATCGTCATCCAGGCGCTCGTCCTCTACTTCCCACTGCGCCACTCGGGTTTCACCCCGCGCATCATCTTCGGGGTGCGGGGCCTGGGCCTGGGCGACACCTCCAAGATCGCCGGGTGGGCGCTTATCGGGATCGTCGTCGCCGCCCTGGGCGACTGGGCCGTCATGAACCTGGGCTCACGGGCCGTGTCGGCGGCGGAGAAGGTCGCCGACCAGGGAATCATCATCCCTTCGACGACGATGTACAACAACGCCCTCCTCATCTACATCCTCCCGCAGTCCCTGGTGACCACCTCCGTGGTCACGGCGCTGTTCACCCGCATGAGCGAGAAGGCCGCGGCGAACGACGGCGCTGGCGTGCGCGATGACCTCTCGCTGGGGCTGCGCTCGGTGGCCGTGTTCACGGTGCTGGCCAGTGCCGGGATCGCGGTCCTGGCCACGCCCGCGCTCCAGGCCTTCGTGCCCTCGGTGTCCCTGGCGCAGGCCCGCGCGGCCGCGCCGATCCTCGTGGCCCTGGCGATGGGCATCGTGGTCCAGGGGATCTGGTTCACCACGCAGCGGGTGCTGCTCGCCTACGGGGACACCCGCCGCCTCGTGCGGGCGGACATCACCGTGGGCGTCATCCCGGTGGTCGTCTGCCTCCTCACCTACTTCCTGGCCGAGCCCCAGCACTGGATGCTCTGGGCGGCGATCTCGTCACCGATCGCGCAGGCCGGGGCGGTGGCCGTCGTGGTGCCGCTCATGCGCCGCCACCTGCCCGACCTCGACAGCCGGCGAGTCATCTCGACGCACCTGCGACTCATCGGCGCGGTCATCCCCGCGGTCGTCGCGGGCATCGGGGTGCGCGAGCTCCTGGGCGACGCCGACGGGCACCTCATGGGGGCCGCCGCCCTCGACGCCATCTTCGTCGTCCTCACCGTCGGGGCGATCATGACTCTGATCTACCTCGCCGCGGCCCGCGCCCTGCGGATCGATGAGCTCGCGATCCTCATGAACCCGGTGTCCGGCATCGTGACCAAGGCCGGGCGCGCGCTGCCCGGTGGCGCTGGCCGCGCCCTCACCCGCCTGGGCGGGTCACTGAGGATGGCCCCGGCGCGCCCCGCGCCCGCCACGGCAGCACCGGCGCCCGCGGCCCCCGCGCCCGACCGAGCACCCGCACCGGCCGCCCCACCAGCGGAGGCGATGCCCAGCACCGCGCCTGCCCATGCTCTCCCTGAATCAGTGCCTCCCGCGGCGCGCACCGCCGTCTGGCCCACGGCCGCGCAGGAGCCGTCGCATGGGCTAACCGAAGCCCAGCCCCACGACCAGCCGACCACCATCCCCGTGGCGGGCGCGCCCGCCACGGGCGAGCCCCCCACCACCCTCCCACCGTCCATCACCCCGGCGGGGAGCACCGGCGCGTTCGCCACCGGACCGGCACTCGCCTTCCCAGGCCCGCTAGCGCCCGCGGCGATCCCGCGATCCGAGGCCCCAGCAGGGAAGGTCTCCCCATCCAGTCCCGATTCTTTCGCTGTAAGAGCCCCGGGGGCGGCTACGATAAGTCCAAACGCACAGATAGCCGACAGCACGGGAGGCAGTGTCCGCATGGACGGCATGGATCAGGCGAAGCCCATCGGGTCGGGGCGCTACGCGCTCACGGCCGCGATGCCCGCCACCCTGCCCCGTATCGTGCGGCATCTCGGCCGCGACGCGATCCTGGGGCGCGAGGTCGTAGTCCTGACCCTCAGCGGTGCCACACCGCATCGCGACGAGATCCTTGATGCCGCCTCCCGCGCGGCCCTCATCGATGATGCCCGCCTTCAGAGGATCTACGACGTCGAGCACGGCAACCCGGCCTTCATCGTCTCCGAGTCCGTGGCGGGCCGCTCCTTCGGCTCGCTCGTGCGCGAGGGCCTGAGCCCCGCCCAGGTCCGCGCCATCGTGGGGGAGGCGGCCCAGGCGCTGGAAGCGGCCTCCCGCAGGGGACTGCACCACCTCAACCTCGCCCCCGAGTCCGTGCGGGTGATGCCCGATGGCACTGTGCGGATCTCCGGCGTCGGCATCGAGGCCGCGGCACTCGACCTGGAGAAGTCCAGCGGCGATCCGCTCGACCCCGATCGCGCCGACGCCCGCTCACTCGTCGAGCTCCTCTACTTCGGGCTGACGCGCCGCTGGCCGGGCAAGCGCGCCGGCATCGCGCCCGCGCCTACCTCCGAGGGTATGCCCGCCCGCCCCTCGTCCTTCGTGCCTGCGCTCGCCTCGGAGAAGGAGCTCGACGATCTCGCCGCCAGGTCCTTCTCAGACCAGGCGCCGATCTCCGCCTCCGAGGTCGCCCACCAGCTCGGCCGTTGGGACACGGCCGATCTCCGCGGCCTCGTGCCGCAGGCGCCCACGACTCCGGGGCGGGCTCTCGCGCGGCCCTCCTCCGCCGCTCCCGCGCCATCGCCGCGACCCGCGGCATCTCCCATGCCGGCCGAGGCGGCCAAGACCGTCCTCGGCCGCCTGCGCGGCCTGTCGGCCAATCGCGCCGGGGCCCTGGGCACGAGGCCCGGGGCGAGCGCGGCCTCCACCGAGGCCGCCTCCAGCGCCTCAGAACCCGCCACATCCACGGCGGCGGCGCCGCTCCCGCCGGCCACCGCGAGCGCGGCCCCGCTCCCGCCGGCGGTTCCGGCAGCGCCGGCCAGCTC
>NZ_VWPE01000028.1:0-21757 GCF_009829635.1 Actinomyces sp. zg328 | reverse complement strand
CTGTGGGCCGCGGGCATCCCGACCGGCGGGGTGACGGCGGCGCGGCGGCCCGCCGCCCGGGCGGCGCTGCGACGGCCCGAGCCCGGGCGCGGGGGCGCACCCGCGATCGAATCGACGTAGAGCAGGCCCGCCACCTTGACCCCCCGCACCGCCAGGGCCATGGCCTCGGCGACCGTGTCCATGACGACGACGTCGGCGCCGAGACCCCCGAGGACCGCGGCCTCGGCGGGGCCGGGACGCACCGGCCCGGGGACGAGCGCGGCGACGGCGCTGCCGCTGACGCCGTCGACACCGGCGACGACCCCCGTGAGGGGCTCGTCCCAGGTGGCTTCGACGGGGCCGGTGGCGGGGAAGAGCGGGGTTCCGGAGAGGTTGAGGTGGTCGCCCATGGTGAGGAGGTCCCCGAGCTGCGGGGATCCCAGTGAGGAGGCGCGGCCCACGAGGAGGGCGGCGCGAACACCGGCGCCCGCGGCGATGCGGGCGAAGGCCGTGGTGCGGCGGGCGGCGCGGCCCTCGAACAAGCAGGTGCGGCCGCGGGCGACGAGCACGCCGAGACCCCCGCGGTCGTAGGACATCAGGGAGTCCTCCTGGCCCGAGGAGCCGGGCGCGGACACACCGGGGAGGAAGGAGAGGCGGACGCGGGAGGCCGGGCGCCCCCAGGCGTCGTCGAGGTCGGTCAGGAGCGCGGGCTCGGCGATGACGAGCAGGTCGTGGCGGGCGCGGCCCGTGGCGAGAACGATGGAAGCGCCCGCGGGGTCCTCATCCCATGTTCCGGCGGCGGGGGACGTTGCCACGGGGTCTCCCTCCAGTTGTCTCCGAGTGCTCCGGGGGCAGCCTACCCGTTGATGCTGTCAGGGCCCTATGAGGCCCATCGCTGCCGCACCGCCGGGCGGGCCACCGCTCAAAGCCGGCGGCGCCCGCAGGCGGGGTCAGGCATGGAAGATGTCCTCAACAGCCAGCCCGAAGTAGCGGGCGATGGCGATGGCCAGCGGCAGGGAGGGATCGTATTTCCCCTTCTCGATCGAGTTGACCGATTGGCGGGACACACCGAGGGCCTGGCCCAACTGCGCCTGGGTCAGGCCCTTAGCCTCCCGCAACTCGCGGACGTCGTTGTTCATCCGGCCACCACTCCCGCAGCGCTCCTCGAAGTCGAATGATGTCAGGCTTCCTTGACATGTTTAGTGTCCGTGCTGGGCGGCGCGGCGTCAAGCGCGCGGGTCGGCGCGAGGCAGCCAGACCCGCGGGGAGCCCTGGGGGGACAATGCCCCCATGACACCGGCCGACCGCACGAGCCCGGGCGCTCCCGGGCAGGCCGCCCTGGAGGCGCTCCTGGCCTCGCCACCCGCCCTCCCCGTCGTCGCCGGGTTGTCGCAGCTGAGCTCCATGCTGGCCCGCCCCGCTCCCGACGGCGGGGCGCCGGCCGTCGTCGTCACGGCCCCTCCCGGAACGGGCAAGACCACGCTCGTGCCACCGCTCGTGGCGCGGGCGCTCTCCGAGGCCGGGGAGGACGGGGAGGCCGCGGCCGTCGGGCGCGTCGTCGTCACCCAGCCGCGCCGCGTGGCCGCCAGGGCCGCCGCGCGGCGCCTGGCCGGCCTGCTGGGTGAGGAGCCCGGGGGAACCGTCGGCTACGCGGTGCGCGGCGAGCGCCGCGCCGGGCCGGGCACCCGCATCGAGGTCGTCACGGCGGGCCTCCTCCTGCGCCGCCTCCAGGCCGAGCCGGACCTGCCGGGCGTGGGCGCCGTCATCCTCGACGAGGTCCATGAGCGGGCGCTCGATGCCGATCTCCTCCTCGCGCTGCTGCTCGACACGCGCGCGGGGCTGCGTGAGGACCTCACTCTCATCGCGATGTCGGCGACCCTGGACGCGGGTCGTCTGCGCGAGCTGCTCGGTGGGGCGACTGGGGGCGCGAGCGGCGGGACCGGCGGCGGAGCGGGGGCGGCCGGAGCGCTCGCCCCGCTGCTCGACGTGCCCGGCGCGCCCCACCCCATCGCCGAGCACTGGGCGCCCCCGCCGACGACCACGGCGCGGCTGGGCCCGCGCGGGGTGCCGAGGGACTTCCTCGCGCATGTCGCCGCCACCACGGCGCGGGCGCTGACGGAGCACGACGGCGATGCGCTCGTCTTCCTCCCCGGCGCGCGAGAGGTCGACGACGTCGTCAGCCGCTTGCGCCAGAGCCTGCCGGCGGCCGGGGCCAGCGTGGGAGGAGTGGATGCGCTGCCGCTGCACGGGCGGCTTCCCGCGGCGGCGCAGGACACGGCGCTGGCGCCCGGCCCGCCGGGGCGGCGCCGGGTGATCGTGTCAACGAATGTCGCCGAATCCTCGCTGACCGTGCCGGGGGTGCGGATCGTCGTCGACTCGACACTCGCGCGCGAGCCGCGGCTCGACGTTGCCCGCTCGATGAGTTGGCTGGCCACGGTGGGCGAGTCGCGGTCAGCGGGGGCTCAGCGGGCGGGCCGCGCCGGCCGCGAGGGGCCGGGCGCGGTCTACCGGTGCTGCACGGCGTCGGACTGGGCGCGCGCGGCAGCCTCCCCCACCCCGGAGATCCTGTCCGCCGACCTCACCAGGCTCGCCCTGGAACTGGCGGCCTGGGGCGCCCCCGGCGGGGTGGGACTGCACTCGCCGGCCTGGATTGATCCACCGCCGGAGGCGGCGATGCGGGCCGCCGAGGAGGCGCTGGTCTCACTCGGGCTGCTTGAGCCCGCCGGGTGGGGCGGCGGCGCGGGAGGTGACCGCAGTGGCGCCGACGGGGGCCGGGCTCCGGGCGCGATCACCCCGCTGGGCCGGGCTGTCGCGGCGATCCCGGCGCCGGTGCGGGAGGCTCGGGCTCTTCTCGTGGCGGCGGGCATGATCGGGGCGCGGCCAGCCGCTCGCGCCGCGGCGCTCCTCACCTCCGACCTGCGGGCGCCGGGGGCGGATCTGACGGCGCTGGCGAGGTCGGTCCGCGAGCGCCGGACGGGCGCGCGGGATGCCGGGCAGTGGGGCCAGGAGGCCGCGCGCCTTGAGCGATCGGTCACGGGCGCGCTCGCCGATGCGGGGGCCACGAGGGGCTCGGGCGCGGCGGCGGGCGCCCAGGAGGCGCTGCGCGCCCCGGCCCCCCTCAGGGCCCTGAGCGCTCCGGGGACCGACGGCGCCCAGGTTCTCGGCGGGCTCGCCGGCCTGGGCGGCCTGGGCGGCGCCGAGGAATCGGTGGCGCTGGTAGCGGCGCTGGCCCACCCCGAGTGGATCGCGCGCCGCCGCGACTCGGTGGGCTCAGCGGGCTCCGCGGGCACGGGCGGTCGGGCCGCACCCGGTGGCTCCTCGCGTCCCGACGGCCCCGCCCCCGGGCGGGCGCGGGCGGAGGTCGCCTACGCGAGCGTGGGCGGCACGGGCCTGCGCCTGCCGGCGGACTCCCCGCTCGCCTCCTCGCCCTGGCTGGCGGTGGCAGATGTCGACCGCTCCCCGGGCCGCGGCGATGCCCTCATCCGCGCGGCAGCCCCTCTTGACGAGGAGGTGGCCCTCGCCGTCGCCGCGGATCGGCTCAGCGAGGAGGCCCGGACCGTGTGGGCCGAGGGCCGCCTGCGCACCGAGCACGCCCGCCGCCTCGGCGCGATCATCCTGGCCGCCACTCCCGGTCCGCCGCCGAGCCCGGGCGAGGCCGCGAGCGCCGTCGTCCAGGCGGTACGAGGGGAGGGACTGGGGATCCTGCCCTGGGGCGAGGAGGCGCGCGAGCTGCGCGGCCGCCTGGCGCTGCTGCGCGCCGAGATCGGTGAGCCCTGGCCGGCTATGGACGACGAATCGCTGGTGGGCGCTGCCGAGATGTGGCTGGGGCCGGCCGTCCAGGCGCTCATGGCGGGCGGCAGGCGCTTCGACCTGGGGAGGCTGGACACACTGGCCGCGCTGCGGGCGCTCCTTCCGTGGCCTGAGGCGGCGCGTCTCGATGAGCTCGCCCCGGAGCGCTTGGAGGTGCCGTCCGGCTCGCGCGTCCGCCTGTCCTACACGGGCGACGACGGCGAGCCACTGCCCCGCCCAGTGCTGGCGGTGCGGGTCCAGGAGTGCTTCGGCTGGGCGAGCACGCCGCTCGTGGCGGGCGGTCGGGTCCCGGTGCTCATCCACCTGCTCTCCCCGGCGCGCCGGACCGTCGCGGTGACGGACGACCTCGCCTCCTTCTGGGCCCAGGGGTATCCGCAGGTGCGCGCCGAACTGCGCGGGCGCTACCCGAAGCACGCCTGGCCGGAGGACCCATGGTCCGCCCCGGCGACACGAGGGACGGGGCGGCGCCGCCCCCGGGTCTGAGGAACGGCGCGCCCCTGCTGGCGGCTCCGCCGCGCCCTGCGGCCCGAGGGGCGCGGCAGCGGGACGCGGGGAGTGCCCGCCTCACCCCGGCCTGCTGCGCGTCGGTGCCCGAGCGTGCCAGGCTGGTCCCATGAGCGCGAGCGTGTTCCGCAAGGTTGACGAGGGCCCGGTCTCCACGGCGGTGGAGGCGCAGGGCCTGAAATGGCTCGCCGAGGCGATGCCCGACGGCGGCGCGCACGTCGTCCCGGTGACGCAGGGCGAGGGGTGGATCGAGGAGCCGCGGCTCAGCCACGGGGGCACCACGGCCGAGGCCGCGGAGGCCTTCGGCCGCGCCTTGGCGGTCACCCACGCGGCGGGCGCCCCGTTCTTCGGGGCATCTCCCCCGGGATGGGACGGCGTCGGCCAGATGGGGCGCTCGCGCATCCGAGTGCACCCCCATGATTCCTGTGATCCAGCGGTCATGAGCCGACCGTGGGGAGCCTTCTACGCCGAGGACCGCATTGGCGCCTACATCGCCGACTGCCGGGACTCAGGGGCCCTGAGCGACAAGGGCGCGCGGGTGCTGGAGAGGGTCTGTGCGCGGCTGGCCGACGGCGTCTTCGACTCCCCGCAGCCGGCGCTCGTCGAGGCGGCGGCGCGGGGGCGGGCGCGCGCGGTGTCCCGCACGCATGGGGACCTGTGGTGCGGCAACGTGCTGTGGGTGCCGGTCGGGGAGGCCGACTGGGCGCCGCCGGGCGCGGGAGGCGGGCCGCGGCTGACCGGGGCCGCGGCGCGGGCGGCAGTAGTGGGCTCGGGTTCGGGCGGAGGCCTGCCGGGCGACGTCGGCGTCCTCATCGACCCGATGGCGCAGGGCGCGCACGCGGAGACGGATCTGGCAGCGCTGGGGATGTTCGGGCAGTCGCATCTCACGCGGATCATCGGGGCCTACAACGAGGTCTCACCGCTGGCCGACGGGTGGCGCGAGCGGGTGGGACTGCACCGCCTGCACATGCTCATGATCCACGTGTTCCTATTCGGCGGCGGCTACGGGATGGAGGCGGTCAACCAGGCGCGCCAGTACGTGTGAGCCGCTGGCGCTGCCCTCCACGGCTGTCGGCCGGGCCCGCGATGCCGACGAGCCACGAGTGAGGGCCCCGATCACGCGGATCGGGGCCCTCACTCACTGGCGGTAGCGCTGGGATTCGAACCCAGGGTGGCTATGAACCACACAGACTTTCGAGATCTGCACCTTCGGCCGCTCGGACACGCTACCTCAGGCGTCGAGGGTACACGCCCGCGAGCGTTCAGCCCAATCGGCCGCCCCTGCGACCTCCCTCCCCCCCCTCGCCGAGACCGGTCGAAATCATGACCGAGACCGGTCCGCGGACCGGTCTCGGTCATGATTTCGACCGGTCTCGGTAGGCGGCGGGCGGCCTCAGGAGGCCGGGATCTCGCGCAGCACCACGGCGGGGACACCACCGACGACGACGCCCGCGGGCACATCCCGCGTGACGACGGCGCCCGCGGCGATGACCGCCCCGTCTCCCACGGTCACGCCCTTGGTGATGACGGCCTTGGCCCCGACCCAGACATCGTCTCCGAGCCGGATGGGGGCGGGGTAGGTGGTGGCGCGGTCGGCGACGACGAGGCCGTGATCGAGGGTCGCCATGACGACGTCGTGCCCGATGAAGCAGCGATCGCCGATCCAAATGCCGCCCTGATCCTGGAAGCGGCACCCGGAGTTGATAAACACGTCGTCGCCGAAGTGGGTGTTGACGCCGAAGTCAGTGGTGAAGGGCGGGAAGAGCCGCAGCGTCTCGGGCACCGGGCGGTGGGCGATCCGGGACAGCAGATCGCGGATCCCGTCGGGATCGTGGAAGGCGGAGTTGAGCTCGGCCGTGAGGCGCTGCGTCTCGACGGCGAAGGCGCCCTGGAAGGAGCCCTCGGGAGTGCCAGGGCGCACGGGCCTGCCGGCGTTGACGTGGTCCAGGAAGGCCTGGAGGGTCATCTCCTCGCTCATCGCGCTCTCCTTAGCCGCCGAACAACCGCCCCGCTGTTGTCCACCGGGGCGCGCACGCTGATGCTACACGCCCGCCTGTGGAGAACCGCCCGGTTTCGATGCTGTTTTCGACCGGTCTCGACGAGGGGGCGGGGAGGATCAGCGGCGGGGGGCAAAGAAGTCCTGGAGGAGAGCCGCGGAGGCCTCGGCGCGCAGCCCGGCGACGACCTCCACCCGGTGGTTCGCCCGGGGATCGCGCAGCACATCGCGGATCGAGCCGCAAGCCCCGGTGCGCGGCTCCCAGGCGGCCAGCACCACGCGGGCGAGCCTCGCCAACTGGATCGCGCCGGCGCACATGGTGCAGGGCTCCAAGGTCACCACCAGCGAGCAGCCGTCCAGGTGGGAATCGCCCAGGGCCCTCCCGGCGGCCCTCAGGGCCCGCATCTCGGCGTGGGCGGTCGGGTCGCACTCGGCCTGGCGGGCGTTGGCCGCCTCAGCGAGGACCTCGCCGCCGGCATCCAGGACGACGGCGCCCACGGGCACCTCCCCGGCCCGCGCCGCCCACTCCGCCAGGGCCAGCGCGCGGTCCATCGCGGCGCCATAGCGCTCCTCCAGGAGCGCGGGGCGCCGGTCGCCCGAAGCGGCCCCGGCGAGGGCGCGGGGCGCGGGCGAGGATCGATCGGTCACGCCCCAAGCGTCCCACACGCCGCCGGGCCCGCCGGCGCGAGATCGCCGCCGCGAGCGCCCGCGCCGCCCGCGCCCCCCATCACCGCCACTTCGGATCACCATCGTTCCGATCTATCATTCCCAGGAACCTCCCAGCCTCAAGGGGGTGAACATTCAGCGAGCACCCCGGCCCTTGGGCCAGGCGGAAGGAGACTACGGGTGAGCACTCAGGCAGAGGATGACGCTCGCGGCTCCCAGGCTCGCGAGCCCGAGCCGGCCACCGACAAGCGCCTCAACACCACTGTGTTCGCGGTCTCCGGCGGCGTCATCGGCGCCCTCGCCCTCGCGGCGATCCTCGTCCCGCGCACCATCCAGGGCATCTTCGGAACCGCCGTCGCCTGGGCGTCACGCTGGTTCGGCTCGTTCTACATCCTGGAGATGACGGCGGTCCTCGTGTTCGTCGTCGTCCTGGCGCTGTCGCGCTACGGCACCACGCGGCTGGGGCCCTCCAACTCCACCCCAGAGTTCTCAACGTTCTCCTGGGCGGCGATGCTCTTCGCGGCGGGCGTGGGCACGGGGATCATGTTCTTCGCCGTCGCCGAGCCCGTCTCCCAGTACCTCTCACCGCCCGCGGGGGCTCCCCAGACCGAGGAGGCCGCCCGCAACGCGATCGTCCTGACCCTCCTCCACTACGGGGTATCGGGCTGGGGACTGTACTCCCTGGTGGGGATGGCGCTGGCCTACTTCGCCTACCGGCGCCGCCAGCCGCTGGCGGTTCGCTCCACGCTGCGCCCGATCCTGGGCCACCGCACGGATGGGATCCTCGGCGACGTCATGGACGCGGCCGCGCTCATCGGCGGCGCGATCGGAATCGCGGCCTCCCTCGGCGTGGGGATCGTCCAGTTGAATGTCGCGCTGACGATCCTGTTCGGCATCCCGCAGGGCACAGCGGCCCAGATCGGGCTCGTGGCGCTGTCAGTCCTCATGGCGACGGCATCGGCGGTCTCGGGGGTGGACCGCGGAGTGCGCATGCTATCGAGCGTCAACGTTCTGCTGGCGATCGCCCTGGCGCTGTGGGTGCTCGTCACGGGGGACACGGCGTTCCTGCTCGACGCGCTGGTGGGCTCGATCGGCGACTACATCACCTCGTTCCCGGGCCTGACCCTGGAGACCTACGCCTGGAACCGCCCGACCCAGTGGCTCAACGGCTGGACGCTGTTCTTCTGGGCGTGGTGGATCACGTGGGCGGCCTTCGTGGGGATGTTCCTGGCGCGCATCTCCCGCGGCCGCACGATCCGCCAGTTCGTGCTCGGCTCGCTGGCCCTGCCGCTGACCTACGTCATCATGTGGGTGTCGATCTTCGGCAATCACGCCCTGTCCATCGTCAGGGGCGGGGACCGGGTTTTCGCCGAACTGACGGCCTCCACCCCGGAACAGGGCTTCTACGCGCTGCTCAAGTCCCTTCCAGGGGGCCCCGCCCTGGTGGCGCTCTCGCTGTTCATCGGGATCCTGTTCTACGTGACCTCGGCGGACTCGGGCGCCCTGGTGATGGCGAACCTGTCCACGCGCACGCGCACCGGGGATGAGGGCGATGCCCAGCCGTGGCTGCGGATCTTCTGGGCGATACTCGTGGGCGTACTGACGATCGCCATGCTGCTGGCGGGCGGCATCCCGATCCTCCAGCAGGCGACCATCGTGATGGCGCTGCCCTTCAGCGCCGTCCTGCTGCTGATCATGTACGGGCTGTGGAAGGCACTGCGCACGGAGGCGAGCCACCACGACGCCCGCTCGCACGTCTTCCGGAACCGGGCGCTGGGCCTGACGGGCACGGCCGCGGGCCTCAAGCGCGTCTCGTGGAGGGATCGGCTGTCGCACACCTTCGAGTCGGTCTCCCCCGCCCAGGCCCAGCGCGCCCTGGACACCAGGATCGTGCCGGCCCTGGAGGCGGTGGCCGCTGAGCTGCGCAAAGAGGAGCTGGGGGCCGAGGTGTACGTGGAGGGACCGGAGGCGCAAGACCCCGACGACGAGCGCAACTTCCTGGGCCGCGCCACCCTCCTGGTCACAGCCGGCCCCGAGGCCGGCGACGGCGAGAATGCCGCCGAGCTGGCCGTGGCCCCGACGGCCGAGGGCGCGGCGGAGGGCGGAGCGGTGGCGCCCACGGTCGAGCGCTCCAGCGGGCTCGACTCCTTCCGCTACGTGGTGCGGATGGTGCAGGCCCCGGTGGCGGCCTTCGGCGTCGTCGTCCATGAGGCGGACGACCTCACGGTGCGCCTGGAGGTGCGACCGCGCGGCGGTGGTCAGGGCTACGACGTCATGGATTGGACCGCGGACCAGGTGGCCCACGACGTGCTGGACCACTACGAGAGCTGGCTGGACTATCTGGGCAACGCCTGAACCGTGGCCCGGCGCGCCCACGCCGGCGCCCCGAGCGCCGTAGGCTGATCCCATGCATCTCATCGACGTCGACCACCCCCTCATCGATCACAAGTTGGCGGTCCTGCGGGACCGGACGACGAACTCGGCGGTGTTCCGCCAACTCGTGGACGAGCTCGTCACCCTGCTGGCCTATGAGGCGACGCGCCATGTGCGCACCGAACCGGTGGAGATCGCCACGCCGGTGGCGGTGGCGCAGTGCCATCGGATCGCGGCGCCGCGGCCGATCGTCGTGCCGATCCTTCGGGCGGGCCTGGGAATGCTGGAGGGCATGACACGCCTCCTGCCCACGGCCGAAGTGGGGTTCCTCGGGATGAAGCGCGATGAGCGGACCCTGGAGGTGGACACCTACGCCAACCGCCTGCCTGATGACCTCTCGGGGCGCCAGTGCTTCATCGTCGACCCGATGCTCGCCACCGGCCACACGCTCACGGACGCCACGAACTACCTGCTGGACCGGGGCGCGCGGGATGTGACGGCCCTGTGCCTGCTGGCGGCGCCGGAGGGCCTGACCTACCTGGAGGAGGCCATCGGGGACCGCGCGAACGTCACGGTGGTGACGGCCGCGGTGGACGACCACCTCAACGAACTGGGCTACATCGTGCCGGGCCTGGGTGACGCCGGGGACCGCCTCTACGGCATCGTCGACTGAGGCGCCGCGAAGAGTCGCGCTGCGAGGCGGGGCTCGTCGAAGCGGTGATGGCCAGCGCCGGCGCACGGCGCCCCGCCGATCAGCACGGCCCCGCGGCCCCACGGCCCGGCGGCTCCGCGGTCAGAAAGCCCCCGCCGCCTCCGCGGCGAACCGACTGGTCCGACCGCGCTCTCGCGCGGCCGGACCAGTCAATAGGGCCAGAGCCAGGCATTCACGGCCCGGTGAGGCCGAGGGCCTGGGAAGGCGATCAGAAGGCCGGGAGGACGGAGCCGTCAGCCCAGGTGCTCTCGATGTAGGACTTGAAATCCGCGGAGTTCATGATCTCGGCGAGCTTCTTGAGGGACTCGTTGTCCTTGTCCTCCGAGCGCACCACGAGTTGGTTCGCCGGGGCGGCCTCGACGGACTCGAGCCGCAGGGCGTCGACGGCGGGCTTGAGCCCGGCGTCGAGGGCGTAGTTCCCATTGAGGACCACGGCGGCGGCGTCCTGCATCGTGTTGGCCACCTGGGCGCCGTCGACCGTCGTGAACGTGAAGTTGTGCGGGTTGCTGGTCACGTCGGAGTCCGTGGGCAGCGCAGCGGCGGGGTCGAGGGTGATGAGCTTCGCGGCCTCGAGCAACTTCAGCCCGCGGGCGGTGTTGGCTGGGTCGTTGTTGAGGACGATCTGCCCGCCATCGGGGATCTCCTCCAGCGTGGTGGCCTTCTTGGAGTAGATGCCCATGGGCTCCACGTGGACGTCCGCGATGGCCACGAAGTCGTAGCCGTGCTCCTCGATCTGCTGCTTGAGGTAGTTGGGCGTCTGGAAGAAGTTGGCGGCGATGGAGCCGTCCTTGAGGCTGATGTTCGGCGTCGTGTAGTCGTTGATCTCCTTGATGTCCAGCTTGATACCGGTGCCGGACAGGAGGTTGTCCTTGATGTGGGTGAGCATCGTGACGTGGGGCTGGGGGGTGGCCCCGATGGAGATGACGACGGTGTCGCCGTCCTTCTTGATGCCCTTGGGCTGGCCGTCGGAGTCGGAGCCGCAGGCGGCCAGGGTGGCGGCGACGGCGGTGGCCAGGGCGCCGGTGGCGAAGGCGCGCCGGGATATCGCGGAGGGCAGAAGCGTGGTCATGGGGTTTCCTTTCGATGGTGGAGCCGTGGTGCTGGGGCGGATTCGATCGGGTTGCGGCGATGCGCGCCGCCGTCGATGGGCTCGGTGCCGGCTGGCGGGGCCTCAGCGGTGGTCCACCAGCCGGCTGAGCATGTCGCCGGCGAGCTGGATGATGCCGACGATGAGGACGATGAGGACGACGGTGACGATCATGACATCGGTCTGGTTGCGCTGGAACCCGTACTGCACGGCCAGGTCCCCCAGCCCGCCGCCACCCACGGCGCCCGCCATAGCCGAGTAGCCCAGCAGCGTGATGAGCGTGACCGTGGCCGACTGGATGAGGGTGGGCAGGGCCTCGCGCACGAGCACGCCCCAGGTGATCTGATTGCCGGAGGCGCCCATCATGAGGGCGGCCTCGACCTTCCCGGCCTCCACGTTGTTGACGGCGGTCTCCACCAGGCGCGCGTAGAAGGGGATGGCCCCCACGGTCAGGGGGACGCAGGCCGCCTGCCAGCCGAGCGAGGAGCCGACGATCATGCGGGTCAGCGGCAGGATCGCCACCATGAGGATGATGAAGGGCAGCGAGCGGCCGATGTTGACGACCTGGGAGAGGACCTCGTAGACGAAGCGGTTGGAGTGCTGGCCGCGCTTGCCTGTGGTCACCAGGGCCAGCCCCAGCAGGAGGCCGAGCAGCACCGCGAGCGCCCCGGAGATGAGAGTCATCTCGAAGGTCTCGATGGTGGCGGGCCAGAGCTTGTCCGTGATGGCGGGGTTGTCCAGCCATCTCTTGTCCCGCGCGCCCGCGGGCAGGACGATGAGGGGCTCCAGGTGGGCAGCGGCGTTCAGGGCGATCATGAGCGCACCTCCGCGGTGGCGCCGATGGCGGCCAGGGCGTCGACAACGCCGGGGGCCCTCTCGGCGGGGACGGTCAGGGCGAGGCGGCCGACCTGGGCCTGCCCCAGGGTCTCGAAGACTCCCCCGGCCACATCCGCGCCGTGCTCGGAGGCGATGGCGAGCAGGTGCGCGGCCGCCGGCTGGCCCGGGTGGGCGGTGAGCGCGACGTCGATGACGGCGTCGCCCTCGGCCAGCGAGCCATCCGGGATCGCGGGGACGGGCACGAGCTCGTGGGACAGGCGCGAGTCGACGTCGGAGACGACCTCCTCGATCGGCCCGGACTCCACGATGCGGCCGGCCTCCAGGAGGCTCACGGAGTCGCAGACCTGGCGGACGACGCTCATCTCGTGGGTGATGATGACGACGGTGACGCCGAGGCGATCGCGCACGTCCTTGATGAGGTCGAGGATCGAGCGGGTGGTCTCGGGGTCGAGGGCGCTGGTGGGCTCATCGCACAGGAGCACGGCGGGCTGATCCGCCAGCGCCCGGGCAATGCCGACGCGCTGCTTCTGGCCACCGGAGAGTTGGCTGGGGTAGGAGCCGCCGCGATCGGCGAGGCCCACGAGGTCGAGCATCTGGGCGACCGTCTCGTGGCGCTCCCCCTTGGCAACTCCGGCCAGGGCGAGCGGGTAAGCGATGTTCTGCGCGGTCGTGCGCGAGTCGAGCAGGTTGGCGTGCTGGAAGACCATGCCGATCCTGCGGCGGGCCTCGCGCAGCTCGCGGGGCCGCAGGGCGGTCATGTCCTGGCCGGCGACGCGCACCTCACCGCTCGTGACGGGCTCAAGGGCGGTCAGGCAGCGGATGAGCGTGGACTTGCCAGCCCCAGAGGTCCCCACGATCCCATGGATCGATCCCGCGGGCACATTCAGGGTGAGACCGTCGAGGGCGCGGACCCGCGTGCCGTCACGCAGGGTGTAGATCTTGACAACGTCGCGCAGGGAGATCATCGAGCCGTCCGCCGATCCCGCATCGGCGAGCGCGCCAGTGCCGACGGCGTCGGCCTTGACCGGCTCGGTACCCGGGTTTGGATCGCTCATGAGTCCTCCATCGGTCCTGGCGGAAGCACCCTCACCATCGCAGGGGGTTGCTGCAGCGTCATCGAGCCAGGTCTCTCAACTGCTCTGGATGGTCGGGAGAACGGTATAAAGCCGAGTCACGGGCGCGCAAGCCAGACGCCGATTCCGGGACCAAGGTCACGAAATGACGACGCGGCACGGGAAGGACCACCCGGATCTACGATGCCAGCATGACCACGATCATCCCGGACCTCCTGGGCGAGCCCTGGGTGGCGCGCCACATCCCCGTCACCCCCTCTGAAGCCGCGCCCGGGGCGGATCACGCGATCCTCGTCCACCAGCGCGATGCCGGCGCCGCCCGGCACGCGCGGGCGGTGCTGTACATCCACGGCCGCACCGACTACTTCTTCCAGACGCACCTGTCGGCCGCGCTCGATGCGGCGGGCTACGAGTTCTACGCCCTGGAGATGCGCGGCTGCGGGCGGGCGGGCGCCGATCTGCCCGAGGGCTCCTTCCCGCACGACACCACGGACCTGCTCGTCTACGACGAAGAGATCACCGAGGCGGTGCGGATCCTGCGCGAGGAGAAGGGGCACGACGCCGTCGTCCTCAACGCGCACTCCACGGGCGGGCTGTCCGCGGTGCTGTGGGCGGCGGACCACCCGGGACAGCTCGCGGCCGTCACGCTGAACTCCCCATGGCTGGATCTCAACGCCTCGGGCTTCATGCGCTCCTACGGCACCGCGGCGGTGGACCTCATGTCGCGGTGGATGCCGGGGCGGGTCATCACGAACCCGGCGGCGCCGCAGGCGGATGACGAGGACGCCTTCGAGGCCGACCCCTACGCCCGCTCCCTGCACGTCAAGTGGGGCGGGGAGTGGGACTGGGACCTCGCGCTCAAGCCCTCGCCCGGTTGGCCGGCGCGAGCGGGCTTCCTCACGAGCGTGCGCCGCCTGCAGCGGCGGGTGCGCCATGGCCTGGGGATCGAGGCGCCGGTGCTCCTGTGCTGCTCGACCGCGTCGGCGGCTCCCGGCGCCGGTCGCGAGGCCGTGCTGCGGGCGGACACGGTGCTCGATGTCACGCAGATGGTGGAGCGCGCGCCTTTCCTCGGTGAGGATGTCACCGTGCGGCAGATCCCCGGCGGGGTGCACGACCTGACGCTCTCCCCCGAGCCCGCCCGCGGCGAGTACCTGGCGACCCTCACCGGCTGGCTCAGCGCCCGCCTCCCCCAACCCTCTCACTGATCAATCCGCGCGAGACCGGTCGAAAACAGCGGCGAGACCGGTTCGCCGTCCACAGGCCCGCCTCCGCTCTTGCGGGACGAGGAGGGCCTGTGGACAACCGGCCGGTCTCGATCGTTATATCTACCGGTCTCGCATGAGGGTGGACAGGGCGGGGGTGAGTTCGTCGACGACGCGCTCGATCGTCGCCAGGGTGTCCTCGAAGTCCTCCATCCCGCCGTACCACGGGTCGGGCGCGTCGAGCCGAGACCGGGAGACCAGCCCCTCCGCGATCGCCGCCAGATCCGCCGCCCTCTCAGGGTCGAACTCGCGGAACATGAGGATACGCCGCCCCGCGCCCCGGACCCCCTCCGGCTCGTCAATGACCACGCCCGCCCGCTGCGCGCGGCGAACCAGCTCGCGCTCATGCGAGGCGGTCATCGCCAGGATGAGATCGGAGCCCGCGATCTCGGCATCCGTGATGCGGTGGGCCCGGTGCGAGGCGATGCGCGCCGCCACCGCGCCGTCGCGGCCTTCGCTGTAGCCGCTGCTGAGCAGGAGGCGCCTGGCCCGCGAATCCATCGGGTTGCCGCGCTCCTCGCTGGACACCCCGGAGGAGGCCACCTCCACGCGCCCGGCCAGGCCCGCCGCACCGAGCCGATCGAGGAGGACCATCTCCGCCATCGCGGAGCGGCATATGTTGCCCGTGCACACCATCATGACCCGGTAGGGGCCGCCGGGGTCGCGCGGGGCGGGCAGGACGTAAGGCTCGCCGGGGGCGGAGCCGATGGGATTCGAGATCATGACCCGATCGTGCCAGGCTCGCCCCCATGACTGATCCCCGCGCGCCCCACGGGACCCCCGCGCGCCCCACGTCCCCTCGCACGCCCACCGCGGTCGACGCGGTCGCCGAGCGCCATGTGGAGCGCCTGGCGGCGCTATCCCCCGAGTTCGCCCTCTACTCCGGCCTGCCCGGCCGGGGCGGCGCCCTGGACGACTACTCCCCCGCCGGCTTCTCGGCCCTGGCCGATCTGCGAGCCCAGACCCGGGCCGCGCTCGATGCCGCCACCCCCGTTGACGACGTCGACCGTGTGACGATCGCAGCCATGCGCGAGCGCTTCGGCGTCGAGGACGAGTCGCACGAGGCCGGCGAGGACCTGCGGGCGCTGAACAACATCGCCTCTCCGATCCAGACGATCCGCGACACCTTCGACAACCACCCCATGGCCACCACGGGCGACTGGGAGGACTTCGCCTCCGCCCTACGGGCGGTGCCCGGGGCGCTCGCCGGGCACCGCGAGTCGCTGCGGGTCGCGGCCGCGCGCGGGCTCGCCCCCGCCGCCCGGCAGGTGCGCGCCTGCATCAAGCAGGCCCAGGACCAGGCCGGGGAGGCGTCGTCGTCCTTCACGGCGCTGATCGAGGGGGCGAGCCTCGCCGACGGCGGCGCTCTGCCCGCCGCCCTCACCGCGGACCTGCGGGCGGCCGCGCGCGAGGCCCGCGCCGCCTACGCCGAGGCGGCCCGCTGGCTGGCCGCCGATGTCTTCCCGCTCGCCACCGGCGACGACGCCGTCGACCGTGAGCGCTACGAGAGATTCAGCCGGCAATTCCTGGGCGCGCGCATCGACCTGGACGGGACCTACGAGTGGGGCCGGGAGCGCCTGGCGGCCATCGACTCCGAACAGCGGGCCATCGCGGCCTCGCTCTACGGGCCGGGGACCACCGTGGCCGAGGCCCTGGAGCGGTTGGGCACCGACGCCTCGCGGCAGGTGCGCGGCACGGCGGCGCTGCGGGCGTGGATGCAGGAGATCTCGGACGCGGCGATCTCGGCGCTCGACGGCACCCAGTTCGACATCCCCGCTCCCCTGCGCTCCCTGGAGTGCCGGATCGCGCCGTCGTCCACCGGCGGCATCTACTACACCGCGCCGAGCGACGACTTCTCCCGCCCGGGCCGCATGTGGTGGTCCGTTCCGGCCGGGACGGAGGACTTCGCGACCTGGCAGGAGCGCACCACGGTGTTCCACGAGGGGGTGCCAGGGCATCACCTTCAGATCGGCATGCAAACCCTTCTGCGCGATGAGCTCAATTCCTGGCGGCGCCACGGCTGCTGGGTCAGCGGGCACGGCGAGGGCTGGGCCCTGTACGCCGAGCGGCTCATGGCGGACCTCGGCTTCCAGGAGGATCCGGCCGACCGCATGGGGATGCTGGATTCCCAGCGGCTGCGGGCGGCGCGAGTCGTGCTGGATATCGGCGTGCACCTGCGCAAGGAGCGGCCCGCCGAGCTCGCCGCCCTGCCGGGTGTGGGCGAGGGGCACTGGGACGCGGGCTCAGCATGGGCTTTCCTGCGGGCCAATGCCGCGATGGGCGAGTCTTTCCTGCGCTTCGAGCTGGACCGTTACCTGGGCTGGCCAGGGCAGGCTCCGTCATACGCCGTCGGTCAGCGCCTGTGGGAGGAGGCGCGGGACGCCTCGCTGGCGGCGGCGCGCGCGGCAGGGGCCGATGACTCCCTCAAGGCCTTCCACGCCAGGGCGCTGCGCCTAGGCAGCGTGGGCCTGGACGTCATGCGCGAGGCGCTGGCCGCCTGAGGCCGGTCGAGAGTCCGGGGGTTGACACGCTCAGACGGCCTGGATCATCGACTTTTCGCTGGAATCACGTTGAACTGAACTTCATGGAAAACCTCGTATGTGCATTCTGACGTCGAATGCACATACGAGACTCGGCATTGAGAGCACCACCCGCGCCATTCCAACGATTCATCTGGCGAGCCGCCTCGCGAGCGTGCCGAACGCTCCCATCGCGTGCGCACGGGCGCCTCCAGCCGGGCGGCGGGTCAGGCGCCCGTGGCCTCAGACGCATCGGTCGCTCGCGGGCCGCGCTCGCGGGCAAGGCCCGGGCGCGCCGCGGGTGGGTCCAGGCGCGGCCCGCGCCGACGCGCCCCTCACTCGTCCCAGAAGGAGGCGACGTCGACGGTCCCGCCGGTGGCCTCGAAGTCCGCCCTGGCGGCCTCGCGCACCTCGGCGTCATGGAGCCAGTCGAGGGCCACGGAGGCGAGCCCGTATGCGCCATCGAGGCAGGCGGCATCCCCGGTGGGCGAGCCTGCTGCCTCGGCCATCGCGGGGGTGTGGAGGGCGACGTCACCGCCCGTGGTGATCTTGATGAGCGGGTGAATGCCGGGCACGCGCTGCGAGACGTTGCCGAAGTCCGTGCCCGCGGCGATGGTCTCGGGCAGAACGCCGGCGGGCAGGGGCTCGCGCCCACGCTCGCGCTGGGCGCGCACCCAGGAGGCCAGGAGGGCGGCGTTGTCCCGCACGGGCATCTCATTGGGGTGGGGGTCCGGGGTGATCTCAACGCCGGTACCGGTCATGAGGGCAGCGCCGCGGAAGACGTCCTCCACCCGGGCCACGAGGTCGCGCAGGGTGGTCAGGTCCTTGGACCGGATGAAGGCGTTGAGCTCGGCGCGCTCGGGGATGATGTTGGCGGCGTCACCGCCATGGGTGACGACGGCGTGGATGCGGTCCATGGGCAGGATCTGCTGGCGCAGCAACCCGATCCCGGTCAACGCGAGGGTAGCGGCGTCAAGGGCGTTGCGGCCCATGAAGGGCTGGGAGGAGGCGTGCGCGGGGATACCGTGGTAGGTGACGCGCATGCGCCGCTGCCCGAGCCAGGTCTGGTGGGTGACGTCGGCGGCGTAGGAGTGGGTCTGGATGGCGGCGTCGATGCCGTTGAGCATGCCGGCCTGAGCGAGGGCCTCCTTGGCGGTGGAGCACTCCTCGGCGGGGGTGGTGGTCAGGACGACGGCGCCCGGCAGGCTCCCGGGGCGCTCGGCCTCAAGGGCGGCCAGGGCGAGGAAAGCCCCCACGGAGTTGGCGCACATGACGTTGTGCCCGCAGGCGTGGCCGATGCCCGGCAGCGCGTCGTACTCGGCGAGGATCGCGATGGTGCCGGGGTTGGAGGACGCGGTGCCGCCCACGGCGCCGGCCGCGCCGTCGGCGATGCCGGCGGGCGCGACGGGCCCGATGCTCGCGCGGAGGGCGGTCTCCATGCCGAAAACCCCCAGTTCGGGCTCGATTCCGTGGGCGCGCAGGAGGCCGGCGACGGCGGCCATCGCGTGGTGCTCCTCATGGCCGACCTCGGGATGGGCGTGCAGGTCATGGGACAGGGAGAGGAGCTCGGGGGCGAGGCGCGCGACGATGTCAGCCAGAACGGAGCGCAGCGCGGCGGGGGCGCCTGCGCCGTCGGCGAGGGCCGGGGCGGGGCCAGCCGCGAGGCGCCGCGCCTCAGTCTCGGCGGCCATGAGCTCCTGGATAGCGGCGCAGGGCCGGGTGGGCCGCGAGAGGTCGGGCAGGTCGGGGCGGGCGGTTCGACGGGGGTGAGAGGGGCGGTCAGTGGGGTCGGCGGGTCCTCGATCAGCGCTCATGGCCCCATCATGCGCCGCGCGCCGCCGCTTCTGAAGTGGAGGGCCCTAGTGGCGGCCGCTGCGGCCCTGCGCTCCAGGCGCCGTATCAGCCGCCCCCACGAAACGCGACGGGCACTGGTGTCGCATGGGGGACGACGGTGTCGGGAGGCGGTGCCCGGTCCCGCGGGGCTGGTGTGGGAGTGGCGCTTGAGAACCGCGACCGGTCTCGATCGTGATTTCGACCGGTCTCGCTCAGGAGGCGGGGGAGGCGGGGGAGACGGGGGCGATGGCCGCGTAGGAGGCGGCGGCGCCGGCGGCGAGGACCGCCGTCGAGCCGGCGCGCATGCCCTCGGCCACGGCCGAGGCGAAGCCGTGCCCCGCGGCGAGGGCGGCGGCGAGTACGCCGACGCTCGCGTCCCCGGCGCCCGTCGTGTCCACCACGGGCCCCAGATCAATGGCCGGCACATGCCCGCTGCCCTCGGCGCAGGCCCACACCGCCCCGGCGGCGCCGAGCGTGACGAGCACGTCCTCGATCCCCCGCTCACGCAGGGCGGCCGCCGCCGTGATCGCCTCCTCCGGAGTGCTGGGCGCGGGCGAGCCCAGCACGAGCCCGCACTCGGTCTCATTGACCACGAGCACGTCGACACTGGCCAGGGCGTCCGGCGCGATCGGGTAGACGGGCGCGAGGTTGAGGACCACGCGGGCACCGGCCCGGTGGGCCCATTCGATGATCTCCTCATTGGTCGCCGCCGGGATCTCCCCCTGGAGGACGATGACGTCATCGGCGCCCGCATCGATCGCCTCTGCGGCCTGAGCGCCGGTGACGCGGGCGTTGGCGCCGGCGTCGAGGATGATCGTGTTCTCCCCGGCGGCGCTGACGGTGATGAACGCGATGCCGGTGGTGATCTCCTCATCGGTGCGCAGCGCGCTCACGTCCACGCCGTGGCTGCGCAGATCCTCGCGCAGGGTGATGCCCGCGGCATCCCCGCCGACGCGGCCGACGAGCAGGGCCTCGGCGCCCCCGTGCGCGGCGGCCGCGGCCTGGTTGGCGCCTTTGCCGCCGAGCCGGTAGCTCGTGGACGTCCCCGCCAGGGTCTCCCCCGGCGCGGGGAAGCGCTCGACGGTGACGGTGATGTCCTGGTTGATCGACCCGACGACGATGACGCGCCCCATGGCATGCAGCTCCTTCGCTTGGGCGGACGGACTATCAGGGTACCGCCCATTCCCCTGCCATCCCCACCTTTTCTGATGGTCGATGGCCTAGTATGGGCGATTGTTGATCAGGGGGCGCCGGCATGCTCGCCGCATGTCCGGCGAGCGACCGGCGAGTTCCCCCTGGCAGTCACGCTGACAAAGGAGTCGAATGTGACCACCACGATGATCCTCGACTGCGACCCGGGGCATGATGACGCCATCGCGATCCTCCTCGCCCTGGGAAGCCCCAATGTCGATCTGATCGGCATCACGACGATCGGCGGCAACCACAGCCTGGACAAGGTCACCTATAACGCCCGCGCCGTCTGCGAGCTCGCGGGCCGCCCGGAGGTGCCCATCCACGCCGGCTGCCGGCGCCCCCTCATCCGCCAGCCCATCGACGCCGCCTACATCCACGGCGAGACCGGTCTCGACGGCGTCGACCTGCCCGAGCCGTCCCGGCCGCTCGCCGCCCAGCACGCTGTCGACTGGCTCATCGAGACGATCATGGGCCGTGAGCCCGGGACGATCACGATCGTCCCCACGGGTCCGCTGACGAATATCGCGATGGCGGCCCGCCTGGAGCCGCGCATCGTCGCGCGGGTCAAGGAGATCGTCCTGATGGGCGGCGCCTACGGGGTCGGCAACGCGACGCCGGTGGCCGAGTTCAACATCCTGTGCGACCCCGAGGCCGCCCAGATCGTGTTCAGCGAGTCTTGGCCCGTGACCATGATCGGGCTGGACGTCACCCATCGGGCGCTGTGCACTCCCGAGGTCCAGGCGGCCCTGTGCGGGGCGAACCCGCGCCTGGCCGATGCCGTCGGCGGGCTCATGGACTTCTTCCGCTCCACCTACCGGGACCAGGAGGCCTTCCCGGATCCGCCCACGCACGACCCCTGCGCCGTCGCCCGCGTCATCGACCCGAGCCTCGTCCCCACTAGGCGCTGCCCGATCGACGTCGAACTGCGCGGCGCGCTGACCTACGGGATGACCGTGGCCGACATGCGCGCGCTCGTCGACGACTCCGACCCCGCCTGCACCACCCAGGTGGGGATGGGCCTGGACACCGAGCGCTTCTGGGCGCTCGTGGCCGACGCGCTCGCGCGCCTCGGTTGACGCATCCCCTCCCTGACCCCCACACGTCTCTCGAAGGAACCGATCCATGTACCTGGCCATCAACGTCTTGGGCCTCGCCGTCTTCCTGGCGGCCGGCTGGCTGCTCTCCCATGACCGCAAGAAGATCCCCTGGCAGTCCGTGGCGATCCTGACCGCCCTCAACCTCGTGATCGCCTGGGTCCTCACGAGCTTCACCTGGGGGCGCGCGGCCGTCCAGGGCGCGGCCTCGGGCTTCAACGAGCTCGTCTCCGTGGCCTGGAAGGGCATCAACTTCGCCCTGTCGAACTGGGTGGGGGCCGAGGGCGTGAACCCGGCGCCCGTGAACTTCGTGGTCAGCGCCCTGCTGCCGATCCTGCTGGTGGTGCCCGTCTTCGACATCCTCACCTATATCGGTTTCCTGCCCTGGATCATCAAGTGGATCGGCCGGGGGCTCAGCGCGGTCACCCGCCAGCCCAAGTTCGAGGCCTTCTACTCCATCGAGATGATGTTCCTGGGCAACACGGAGGCCCTGGCGGTCTCCAAGCTGCAGGTGCAGCGGATGAGCCCGGCGCGCAACGTCGCCATCGCCATGATGTCGATGAGCTGCGTGACGGCGTCGATCCTGGCGGCCTACATCCAGATCGTTCCGGCGGAGTTCGTGCTGACGGCGGTGCCCATCAACTGCCTCAACGCGCTCATCGTCACCTCCATGCTCTACCCCGTCCACGTGCCGCCCGAGGAGGACATCATCGTCACCTACGAGGGAGGCGACGACTCCGGGGACGCCGACGGCGCCCAGGGCGGCGCGGGCGCGGGCGCCGCCGCGGCCACCAGCGCGGGCGCCGATCCGGCCGCCG
>NZ_VWPE01000027.1:0-22418 GCF_009829635.1 Actinomyces sp. zg328 | reverse complement strand
CCCGCTCACTGCCCACGCCGGACGCGCCGCGCATCCTCACCTGGCTCGCCCCCGTCCTCACCCCCGAGGGCGCCGCCGCCCCGGGGTCCCCCCTGCGCGCAGCGATCGCCGCCGACCTCGACCTGTCTCGGCGTAGGGGGGTGGGGTGGGGGAGTGGGAGAATCACGGCGTGAGCGCGACAACAGCTTCCACCGCACCGCCGATCCCCGCCACCACCTCCCGGGCCGTCATCGACCTCGGCGCCATCGCCCACAACGCCGCCGTCCTCGCCCGGGCCGCCGGCACTGCCTGGATGGCCGTCGTCAAAGCCGACGCCTATGGGCACGGCCTGGAGCCCGTCGCGCGCGCCTGCCTCGGCGCCGGCGCCACCTGGCTCGGCGTCGCCCAGCTCGCCGAGGCGCTCCACCTGCGTTCCCTCCTCGACGCCACCGGCATCGCGCGCCCCGCGCCCCGCTCACTGCCCACGCCGGACGCGCCGCGCATCCTCACCTGGCTCGCCCCCGTCCTCACCCCCGAGGGCGCCGCCGCCCCGGGGTCCCCCCTGCGCGCAGCGATCGCCGCCGACCTCGACCTGTCCGTCTCCACCCCCGACCAGGCCCGCGCCATCGCGGCCGCCGCCGACGCCGAGGGGCGCGCCGCCCGCGTCCACCTCAAGGCCGACACCGGCATGTCCCGCGGCGGCGCGACCGACGGCGAACTCCCCGCGCTGGCATCCGCCCTCGCCCAGGCCGAGCGCGCGGGGCGCCTCGCCGTCGTCGGCCTGTGGTCCCACCTCTCGCGCGCCGACGAGCCCGACTCCGGTTCCACCGAAGACCACCTGGCCCGCTTCCGCGCCGCCGACGCCGTCGTCACCGCGGCGGGGCTCTCGCCGGTGGTCCGCCACCTCGCGGCCACGGGCGGGCTGCTGTGGCACCCCGAGGCGCGCCTCGACCTCGTGCGCGCGGGCATCGGGCTCTACGGGCTCTCACCCGACCCCACCGTCGCCACCAGCGCGGGGCTCGGGCTGCGCCCCGCCATGCGCCTGGAAGCCCCTTTAACGCTCGTCAAGCGCATCCCCGCGGGGCAAGCGGTCTCCTACGGCGGCACCTGGACCGCCCCCACGAGTCGCTGGGTCGGCCTGGTCCCCCTCGGCTACGCCGACGGCATCCCGCGCGCGGCCCCCGGCGCCCCCGTCACGGTGATCTCCTCCCCGGTCGGCCCATCGGCCAGCGCTGAGGCCGGCCCATCGGCCGGCACTGCCCCGCCCCCGATCCACGCCAGGATCGTGGGCCGCGTGTGCATGGACCAGGTGGTCATAGACCTCGGGCCCGCGGCCCCCGCCGATGCCCCCGCCGGGGATGAGCCCCCGGCCCGTGCTGGTGACACCGCCGTCCTGTGGGGCGATGGCGCTGATCCGGCGGGCATCCCGACGGCGGACGAGTGGGCCGGCGCATGCGGCACTATCAACTATGAGATCGTTACCCGTCTCGGCGCGCGCGTGCCCCGGGTTTATCTGGGAGTTGGCTGGGAGGATAGAGTCTGATCTGCCATCTCCAGCTGAGAGGACCCGCGATGTCAGACAGCCCGCGCCAGATCGTGGTGAGCACGGCCGATGCGGAGGCCACCCGCGCCCTCGGCGCGCGCCTCGCGTCCCTGCTCAGAGCCGGTGACCTCGTGCTCCTCACCGGCGGGCTCGGGGCGGGAAAGACCACCCTCGCCCAGGGGATCGGCGCCGCCATGGATGTGCGCGGCCGCGTCTCCTCGCCCACCTTCATCATCGCCCGCGCCCACCCCGCCCTCGGGGACGGTCCGGACCTCATCCACGTCGACGCCTACCGGCTGTCCAGCCTTGAGGAGGTTGACGCCCTCGACCTCGACTCCTCCATGGAGCGCTCGGTCACCCTCGTCGAGTGGGGGCGGAACAAGGTCGAGGGCCTCGCCGAGGACCGCCTTGAGATCAGCGTCGACCGCCCCCATGGAGGCCTCCCCGCCCCGGGGGACGCGGCCGACGGCGCCCATGGCGCGGCCGACGGCGCCCCATCCTCCGCCCCCGATCATCCCGCCAGTCCCGCCGATCCCGCCGATCCCGCAGCCCGTCCGGTCCTCGACCTCGACGGCGTCGACGACGGGCGCCGCGCCATCACGATCCAGGCCCATGGGCGGCGCTGGGCCGGCGTGGACCTGGGCGCTCTGGTCGGCTGATGCGCGCGGCCCTCCGCCCCCTGGCGCCGGCA
The DNA here is from genome assembly GCF_009829635.1 of Actinomyces sp. zg328. NCBI lineage: Bacteria > Bacillati > Actinomycetota > Actinomycetes > Actinomycetales > Actinomycetaceae > Actinomyces > Actinomyces sp. zg328. The sequence goes on along the minus strand of NZ_VWPE01000027.1, from coordinate 20,205 downwards.
GCGCTCCCGGCGCTCATCGTCATGCTCATCGCCCTGGCGCCGCTCGCCGCCCCGCGTCTCATCGCCCCCAGGGCGGCCGCATCACCCGCATCACTCGCACTGCCCGCGCGCCCGGAGGCGCCGGAGGCCCCCGCCGCCTCGCCGTCCCCCTCATCGGCCCCGGACCCGCGCGCCGCCCCCGACCCCGCCCCCGGGGACGCTGCCATCGCGCGCGCCTGGCTCCAGGCCGAGGGGCCATCCCTGGCCTCCGACCTGGCCGGCGCCGATGGCCAGGCGGCGCTGGGCGAGCCCGTCCAGGTCCACCGCTGGTCCACCGGCTTCCTCGACGGCAGCGCGCCGGAGGACCCCCTGCCGGCCGCCGCCCTCTGGGCCGCCCCCATCCTGGTCGACGGTGAGCCTGTCGGCGCCATCGCCGTCATCGTCGCCGACTCCACGGCCCAGGGGACCACCATCGAGGACGGCCTCCTCGCCGCCGCGCTCGTCGAGGCCGCCCCCGGCCGGGCCACCGCCCCCGGCGCCTCCCAGGCGCCCCCCGCCGCGCGGGCGCATCCGACCAGCCCCGCGCCCGCCTCCACGGCCGCGGCGCCCCCCACGGAGGCCCAGGGCGCGATCATCGTCCTCGGGCGGTCCACCGACTGGTACCTGGTGTCGGGCGGGCGGGTCCGGGCGGCCTCCCACGGCGCCCAGGCGATGCTCGCCGGTCCCATCTCCTTGCGCGACTACTCCGCCGCCATCCTCCAGCGCTCCCAGACGACGCCCCCCGCCCCCGCCCCCGCCATCGGCAAGGGCGAGGACTCCTCGCTCAGCGCGCATCAGCAGGCGGAGGTTTCCGCCGCCGTGGCTATCGGCCTGCTCCTGATCATCCTCACCGTGCGCCGGGAGCGACGGATCCTCGCCCCCGCGAGGCCCCCTGCCAGGACCAGGCCGAGGAGGGCGCCCGAACCCATCCGCCCGGACCGGGCCCCCGCCAAGCGCGGCGACGACGCCCCGGAGATCACCAAGACGCCCGAGATGGCCAGGACGCCCGAGCAGCCCTGAGGCGGGCGGGGATAGGCTCGCCCCGTGCGCATCCTCTCCATCGACTCATCCCTCGGAACCCAGCTCCTCCTGTGCGACGCCGAGCCCGACGCCCCCGCCGACGGCGCTGCGCGCGCCCTGAGGATCCTGTCCGCCCAGGCGCAGGAGGACTCCCGCCGTCACGCCGAATCGCTCGGGCCGATGCTCGCCGCCGCTCTCGCGGCCCCCGATGACGGCGCCCCGCTCGACGTCGTCGTCGTCGCCACCGGCCCCGCGCCCTTCACCGGCCTGCGCGCCGGCCTGGTCACCGCCCGCGCCCTTGCCCGCGCCCGCCGTATCCCCGCGTGCGGAGTCCCGAGCCTCGACGCCGTCGCCCGCCGGGCCCTCGATGAGTTCACCGCCGAGCAAGGGCGCGAGGCGGCCGATGCCGCGACCGTCCTCGTGGCCACGGACGCGCGCCGCAAGGAGGTCTACTGCGCCGCCTACCGCGCCCGGGGTGCCGACGACGTCGAGCCCCTCGCCGCCCCCGCGGTCACCACCCCGCTGGCCGCCGCCGAGCGCCTGGCGGGGCTCGGCTCCGCCGCCGTCGCCGCCGGCTCGGGGTGCGTCCTCTACCCCGAGATCGCGGACGGCCGCCCCGTGCTGGCCCCGGCCTCCGGCAGCGCCGGGGCGCAGGCGCGCATCGCGCTGGCCCGCCTGGCCCGGGGGGAGGAGCTCGGCACAGAGCCCCTCTATCTGCGCCTGGCGGACGCCCAGGTGCCGACCGGCCGCAAGCGCGCCCTCGCGGGCTGAGCCCGCGCGCCCCAGATGCCTTCCGGATCCATGGAGCGCCTCGCCCCCACCGGCGCGCGCCTGCGCGAGATGCGCGCCGGCGACCTCGACGCCGTCGCCGCCCTTGAGGCCGAGCTCTTTGGGGGCGAGGCCTGGAGCCCGGCGCTGCTGCGCGCTGAGCTCGCCGCCACTCAGGGCCGGGGGGCCGACCGCCACTACATCGTCGTCGAGGACGGCGCAGATGGGGAGGATCGCGCTGACGGCGCCGACGCGCCGCGCGCGATCCTGGGCTACGCGGGGCTCTGGGTCGGGGACGGCCGGGGGGACGCCGACCTGCTCACCATCGCCACGGCGGCGCGCGCCCGGCGCCTCGGCCTGGCCCGAGCGATGCTCGACCACCTGATCGACCGGGCGCGGGGCGCGGGCTGCGGCGCCGTCCTGCTCGAGGCCCGCGCCTCCAACGACGCCGCCCAGGCGCTCTACCTCTCGCGGGGCTTCACGCTGATCGGTCGGCGCCGCCGCTACTACTCCGCCCCGATCGAGGACGCCGTCGTCATGCGCCTGGCGCTCAGCGAGCCGGGTCATCAGACCACCGGCGCCGCTGAGCGCCCCGCGGGCGTCGGCCCCGTGGGCTCGGAAGCGGTCTGACCGGTTCGATCCGGCCTCGTGCGCCGCCCGGGGACGCCGTCCGATAGGATCTCCATCACTATTTCCTTCACGCGGGCGTAACGAAATGGCGGGCGCCCCCGGCGGTGATCAGGCCCTCTCCGGCGGTGCGCCCGGGGCCCCACGGCGGCGAATCAACCTGAGTTTCGCCTGGAAGCGCGCGGTCGGAGGGCTTATCTGACGTTCTGGGCCCAAGGGTCCCGAACATCCGTCCCATCGGGTCCGTAGGCTCGTCACGTGACCAAAGCGACTGTTCCCTCCAAGAAGCGGAGCGCGTTGACGACGACAGTCTTCATGAAGCGCATGATGGCGGTCTCGGGCATCGTGTTCCTGTTCTTCGTCCTGTTCCACGCCTACGGCAACACCCACTACTTCGAGGGTGAGATCGCCTACGACCACTACGCGTACTTCCTGCGCGAGCTGCTCGTCCCGATCCTCCCCTTCGGCGGGTTCCTGTGGATCCTGCGCGTCGCCCTCCTGGCGTGCCTCGCGGCCCACGCCGGCAGCGCCTTCCACCTGTGGAGCCGCAACGTCAAGGCCCGAGGCAAAGACGCCTACGCGGTGAAGAAGCCCAACGCGGAGTACTTCGCCTCCCGCTACGCCATGCGCACCATGCGCTGGGGCGGCGTCATCCTCCTGCTGTTCATCTTCATCGTGCACATCCCGCAGTTCACGACGCTGTGGCTGACCCCCGGCGGCGAGTACGTCCACGGCCGCGCCTACATGAACATGTACTACGGCTTCCAGCTGTGGTGGGTCTGGCTGATCTACGCGGTGGCGCTGGCCGCCCTGTGCCTGCACGTGTGGCACGGCGTGTGGTCCGCCCTGCAGACCCTCGGCGCGATCCGCGGCAACGTCATCCCCTTCGTCCGCCTCGTCGCGTTCATCGTCGCCTTCGGGCTCTTCCTCGCCTTCATGTGCGTGCCCACCGCGATCCTCCTGGGCCTGACCCCTGAGCCCATGGACGCCGCGAAGTACGCCGTCGAGGCCGCGAACGCGGGCATCAACTGGATGGGTAAGTGAAAGACATGAGCAACACCACCGCATCGACCCCCGCCCCGACGGCGCCGCTCGTCGACGGCCTCTACTACGAGGGCGACCGGATCGCCGACACCAAGGCCCCGCACGACGTCCCGATCGCGCAGCGCTGGGAGCAGCGCAAGTTCAACGCCAAGCTCGTCAACCCCGCCAACCGCCGCAAGCTCGACATCATCGTCGTCGGCTCCGGCCTGGCCGGTGGCGCGGCGGCGGCCTCGCTCGGCGAGCAGGGCTACAACGTCCAGGTCTTCTTCTACCAGGACTCCGCCCGCCGCGCGCACTCCATCGCGGCCCAGGGCGGCATCAACGCCGCGAAGAACTACCGCAACGACGGCGACTCCGTCCACCGCCTCTTCTATGACACCGTCAAGGGCGGCGACTACCGCGCCCGCGAGGACAACGTCTACCGCCTGGCCGAGGTCAGCGCCAACATCATCGACCAGTGCGTCGCCCAGGGCGTCCCCTTCGCCCGCGAGTACGGCGGCCTGCTCGACAACCGCTCCTTCGGCGGCGTCCAGGTCTCCCGCACCTTCTACGCCCGCGGCCAGACCGGCCAGCAGCTCCTCATCGGCGCCTACCAGGCCCTGGAGCGCCAGGTGCACGCCGGCACGGTCAAGGAGTTCCGCCGCCACGAGATGGTCGAGTTGATCATCGTGGACGGCCGGGCCCGCGGCATCGTCTCCCGCGACATGGTCACCGGCGAGATCTCTACGCACCTGGCCGACGCCGTCGTGCTGGCCACCGGTGGGTACGGGAACGTCTTCTTCCTGTCCACCAACGCCATGGGCTGCAACGCCACCGCCATCTGGCGCGCGCACCGCAAGGGCGCCTACTTCGCCAACCCCTGCTACACGCAGATCCACCCGACCTGCATCCCACAGTCCGGCGACTTCCAGTCCAAGCTCACCCTCATGAGCGAGTCACTGCGTAACGACGGGCGCATCTGGGTGCCCAAGCGCGCCGAGGACTGCGACAAGGACCCGCGCCAGATCCCCGAGGAGGACCGCGACTACTACCTCGAGCGCATCTACCCGGCCTTCGGCAACCTCGTGCCCCGTGACATCGCCTCGCGCCAGGCCAAGAACATGTGCGACGAGGGCCGCGGCGTCGGCCCCGCCATCAAGGAGAAGGACGCTGACGGCACCGAGCGCATGATGCGCCGGGGCGTCTACCTCGACTTCTCCGAGGCCATCGGCCGCCTGGGCAAGGACGCCGTCTCCGCCCGCTACGGCAACCTGTTCGAGATGTACCAGCGCATCACCGGCGACGACCCCTATGAGGTCCCGATGCGCATCTACCCCGCCGTCCACTACACGATGGGCGGGCTGTGGGTCGACTACGACCTGGAGTCCAACATCCCGGGCCTCTACGTCGGCGGGGAGGCCAACTTCTCCGACCACGGCGCCAACCGCCTGGGCGCCTCGGCCCTCATGCAGGGCCTGGCCGATGGCTACTTCGTCCTGCCCGACACCATGAACGACTACCTGGCCGACATGCTCCGCCTGGGCAAGGTCGACCCGAACGCCCCCGAGATCGCCGAGGCGAAGGCCTCCGTCGAGGACCGCATCAACCGCCTCATGGCCCTGCGCGGCACCCGCAGCGTGGACGACTTCCACATGTCGCTGGGCCGCATCATGTGGGAGTACTGCGGCATGGAGCGCCGCGACGCCGGACTGCGCGAGGCCATCAAGCAGATCCGCGCCCTCAAGGAGGAGTTCTGGAGGGATGGCCGCGTCACCGGTGAGGCCACGGAGGTCAACCAGGCCCTGGAGAAGGCCGGGCGCCTGCTCGACTTCTTCGAGCTCGCCGAGCTCATGTGCATCGATGCCCTCCACCGCCGCGAATCCTGCGGCGGGCACTTCCGGGCCGAGTCCCAGACCCCCGAGGGCGAGGCGCTACGCCATGACGACGAGTTCCTCTACGTCGCCGCATGGGAGTGGGGTGGCGAGAACCAGCCCCCGATCCTCCACAAGGAGGACCTCATCTACAAGGACATCGAGCTCAAGCAGCGGAGTTACAAGTGAACATCAAGCTGAAGATCTGGCGCCAGAAGAACACGAGCGCCAAGGGCCACTTCGAGGAGTACTCGATGACCGGCGTCGAGGAGCACATGAGCTTCCTCGAGGTCCTCGACCTGCTCAACGAGCAACTCTTCGCCGAGGGCAAGGACCCCGTCACCTTCGACTCCGACTGCCGCGAGGGCATCTGCGGCCAGTGCGGCGTCGTCATCAACGGGCAGGCCCACGGGCCCATCCGCTCCACCACCTGCCAGCTGCACATGCGCCACCTCGCCGAGGACCCCTCCTTCAAGGACGGCTCCACGATCACCATCGAGCCCTGGCGCTCGACGGGCTTCCCGATCCTCAAGGACCTCATGGTGGACCGCTCCGCCCTCGACCGCATCGTCCAGGCCGGCGGCTACATCTCGGTCAACACCGGAGGCGCCCCCGAGGCCCACTCCGTGCCCGTCCAGAAGGAGAAGGCCGACGCCGCCTTCGAGGCCGCGGCCTGCATCGGCTGCGGGGCCTGCGTCGCCGCCTGCCCGAACGCCTCCGCCATGCTGTTCACCGGCGCGAAGATCTCCCACCTGGGCCTGCTCCCGCAGGGCCAGCCCGAGCGCCTCGCCCGCGTGGTCTCCATGCTGAACCAGCACGACGCCGAGGGCTTCGGTGGCTGCACGAACATCGGTGAGTGCGCCGCCGTGTGCCCCAAGTCGGTCCCGATCGAGGTCATCTCGCGACTCAACCGCGACCTCGGCCACGCGCTGTGGAAGGGGCAGAAGGCCCACTAGGTGGCGCTGAGGCCCTGGCGCCCGGAGGCGCACTAGGGCCCGCGGCGACCAGCGGGGCGCGGTTCTCGGAACGCCCGTTCGAGGAGACTCGGCGGCGCTTCCGGGAACCGCGCCCCGCCTCGCTGCTATGACGACGGCCGGGGCCTCGCTATGACGACGGCCGGGCGGCGCCCACGCGGGGCTGGAATCCATCGAGGATGAGGCCGATCTTGCGATCGAGCCAGCCCCGCTCCAGCCAGGACGGATCGGGGTGGTAGGGGGGAAGGCTCCGGAAGCCGTCACCGCTGGGGCCCTCCCGCCCCAGCCAGTCGGCCCTCAGGGCGGCGACCTGGACATGCGTGGCGACGGTGGTGTCGGCGATGATGTCGACGGCCAGGGCGGCGTCCTCCTGGCTCAGGCCGCCCTCGACGAAGGCCCGGTGGGCGGCCTCGATCGTGGATGCGAAGCACTCGGCCGCCCAGGGCATGGTGATGAGTAGGCGGTCGAGCCCCGGGCAGCCCTCCAGCAGCGCCCACAGGGACTCGACCTGATGGTGGGCGTTGCGGCGCCAGTCGACGGGGTCGGGGGAGAAGCGCAGTCGCGTGGCGAGCTCGGTCAGGCACGCCCGCAGCAGGTCCTCGCGCGAGGTGATGGCGCGGTACAGGCCGGAGACGGCGACCCCCAGGCGCTCGGCCACGGCTGTCAGCGTGAAGTCGGCGATCCCGATCTCCAGTGCCGCGTCGACGACGTCCTGGCGGGAGAATCCCGGCTTGGGCCCTGTGGGGCGGCCCTGTCTCCTCGTGCTCCTCGGGCTCCTCGTGGTCGTCATGGCCCCACGGTAGCCGCCGGCGTCCCCTGGTGGCCGACGAGGCGCCGTAGTAAGATCGTCCTAAGTCAAATCTGAAAGGCTTTCAGAGTTGATGGGAGGCGTTCAGTGAGCACAGGCGAGACGACGTCGGGATCATCGGAATCCCAGCCCGCATCCATCGCCCCTCTGGACCGGGGGCCGGTGCCGCGCGTCGGCGCCCCGCCCTCGGGGGAGAGCGGATCCGAGCGGACCGGGGGTGGCAACGCCGAGAGATCCCGCGCTGGGCAGGCCGCGCTGCGGCGCCTGGGAGCCCCCGTGCGCGGCTGGCTGGGGATCGGGCAGGCGCTCACCGTCGCCTCGGGTGTGCTCTCCGTCGCCCCCTATGTCGCCCTCGTGCGCCTGGGCGACATCCTCCTGGACGCCCACAACGCCGGCGTCGCCCCCGACCGCCAGCAGGCGAACGACGTCGTCATGCTGCTCGTGGGCGCCTACACGGCCAGGCTGCTGCTGTACTCCGTCGCCCTGCTCATCACCCACATGGCGGACCTGCGCCTGCGCGACCGGCTGCGCCGCGACATCGTCGCCCGCGTCTCCCGCGCCCCACTGGCCTGGTTCACCGCCTCCTCCTCCGGTCGTGTGCGCAAGGCCGTTCAGGATGACACCGCCGCCGTCCACACCGTCATCGCCCACGCCCCCATCGAGCGCCTCAACGCCATCGTCTCGCCCCTGGCGCTCCTGGCCTGCGCCTTCTGGATCGACTGGCGCCTGGCCCTTCTGGCCGTGGCCACCATGCCCCTGTGCCTGGCGACCTACTCACTGTCCCTGAGAGGCATGAGGGACAAGACGGTGGAGATGGACCGCCGGCTCGCGGACGTGTCCTCCACCATGGTCGAGTTCGTCACCGGCATCCCGGTGGTCAAGGCCTTCGGGCGCGGCGGGCGGGCCCACGGCGCCTACCTGGCCGCCGCCGACGGGTTCTCCCGCTTCTACCACGACTGGGCCATGTCGCTCATGACGGTCAGCTGCCTGTCCTTCGCGTGGGTCTCCATCCCGGTGGTCCTGCTGGTCGACCTGGGAGGCGGCTCCCTGCTCATCCACGCCGGCGTGGTCACCCTGCCGCAGGTGCTGGCCGCCGCGCTTATCGCCCTCGTGCTCCCCGACGCGCTCATCACCGTGGTCTCCGTGAGCTGGTCCTACCAGCTGGCCGGCGCCGCGGCGCTGCGGCTGTGCGAGGTGCTCGACACCCCCGTCCTTTCCGACCCCGCCAGCCCGAAGCGGCCCGTGGGGGCCCGCGTCGAGATCGAGCGCGTGTCCTTCTCCTACGGGGATAACCGCGCTCTCGACGACGTCAGCCTCACCCTGGAGCCCGGCACGGTCACCGCCCTGCTGGGGCCGTCGGGCTCCGGCAAGTCGACGCTGGCCACCCTCATCGCCCGCTTCGCCGACCCCGACTCCGGAGTCGTGCGCATCGGCGGGGTGGACCTGCGAGACATGGACGAGGAGACCCTCTACTCCACCGTCTCCTTCGTCCTCCAGGATGCCCAACTGCTGGGGGCCACCGTGCGCGAGAACATCGCGCTGGGCTGCCCGGGCGCCACCGACGAGCAGGTGCGCGCCGCCGCCCGCGCCGCCCGCATCGATGAGGAGATCATGGCCCTGCCGCGCGGCTACGACACCGTCTTAGGGCAGGAGGCTGCCCTGTCCGGCGGCCAGGAGCAGCGCATCGCCATCGCCCGCGCCCTGCTGCTGGACACCCCCGTCCTGCTCATGGACGAGGCCACCGCCATGGCCGACCCGGAGTCCGAGGCGCAGATCCAGGAGGCGCTGAGCGCGCTGGTTCGGGACCGCACCGTCCTGGTAATCGCCCACCGGCCCGCCGTCGTGCGCGGCGCCGACCGCATCGCCGTCATGGAGCGGGGGCGCCTCGTCGCGGCCGCCACCCACGCCGAGTTGCTGGATGAGCCCCACTACCGGGCCCTGCTGCGCCAGTCCGGGCGGCTGGCCGACGCCGGCGCCTCCCCGGCCGGGGTATCGGCCGCTCCGGGCGCGTCGGCCGCTCCGGATCCTGCCCTCCCGGGAGCCGGCCTCGCCCCGGACCCGGACCCGGGCGCGGGGCGCGGCGGCGGGGGGAGCCTGGCGCCGGCTCCGGGGGACGCTGGGCCCGCCTGGGAGAGGCGCTCCCTGCTGGCCCACTACCGCCGCCTCATGACCGCGGGCACCTGGAGGCGGACGCTGAGAGGGGTCGCGCTCGGCGCGGTCAGCGGCCTCATCTCCGGAGTGGCTCTGCTGTCCCTCCTGCCCGCCTCGGTGGCCTTGGCCGACGGCGGGACCCGCTGGGGCCTGAGCCTCGGCGGCTGGCTGGTGGCGCTCGCGGCCTGCGCCATCGTGTCGGCGGTCATCGATTTCATCGGGAGGCGTGCGAACATGATGGGGGCGCTCGGCTTCATGCGCGACGTCCATCACGCCATCGGTGACAAGATTGCCCGCCTGCCCCTGCGCTGGTTCGACTCCGACTCCGCCGGCACCATGTCCCGGGCCGCTAGCCAGGAGATGCTGTCCCTGGGAGAGTCCGCCGCCCACTTCCTGTACCGGATCGCCTCCGCCGTCGCCGGCTGCGCCGTCATCTGGATCGGCTCATGGGCCTGGGACTGGCGCCTGGGGCTGTTCCTGACCGTCGGCGCCCCCGTCGTGGCGCTGCTCATCCTCCTGGCCCGCCGTCTTCTCGATCACGGCAAGGCCATCTCGGAGCCCGCTGAGCGGGAGCTCGCCACCCGTATCGTCGAGTTCGCCCGCTGTCAGGGGGCCCTGCGCTCGTGCCGCGCGGTGGGCCGTTATGGGCGGTTGACGGCGGCCTTCGCCGACGGCCTTCGCGCCTCCCGCCGCGCCCTGTGGTGGGAGACCGGTGGGAACCTCCTCACGGGCGCCGTCACCCAGGTCGTGGTGGTCGGCATGATCATGCTCACCGCCTCCCTCGCCGTCGCCGGCGCCATGGAGCCCCTGCCCGCGATCGCCACCATCGGCATGTGCCTGCGCTTCACCACCATGCTCGACGACGTCTCCGGCGCCGCCTTCGGCCTGGAGGAGCGGCGTCAGATGATGAGTCATCTCGACGCCGTCATGGACGCCCCCGTCATGGACGAGCCGAGCGGGCGCGCCGCGCTGACCGAGCCCGGGTCCGTGCGCCTCGACGGCGTCACCTTCGGATACCGGGAGGGGGCGCGTGTCCTCGACGGTGTCTCGATGGAGGTCCCCGCGCGGACGATGTGCGCGATCGTCGGCCCTTCCGGCTCGGGCAAGACCACGATCGCCCGCCTCATCGCCCGCTTCTGGGATGCGGACTCGGGGGCCGTGCGCGTGGGCGGCGCTGATGTTCGCGACATGCCGACCCCCCAGCTCATGGAGCAGTTGAGCATGGTCTTCCAGGACGTCTACCTCTTCGACGGAACCCTGGAGGCCAACATCCGCGTCGGCGATCCGGGGGCGGGCCCGGAACAGTTGCGATGGGCGGCCGGGCTCGCGGGCGTCACCGAGATCGCGGACCGCCTGCCCGACGGCTGGGGGGCCCGCGTCGGCGAGGGCGGGCGCGCCCTGTCCGGCGGGGAGCGCCAGCGCGTCTCGATCGCCCGGGCCCTGCTCAAGCGCGCGCCGATCGTCCTGCTGGATGAGGCCACCAGCGCCCTGGATGCGGAGAACGAGGCCCATATTGTGGCGGCCATGGAGGAGTTGCGCCGCACCTCCACGCTCATTGTCATCGCCCACAAGCTCGAGACGATCGCCGCCGCCGACCAGGTGGTGGTGCTCGGCGACGACGGGCGGGTGGCCCAGCGCGGCCGCCATGCCGACCTGATCGAGGCCGAGGGTCCCTATCGGGACTTCTGGACTCGGCGGGTCCGCGCCCGCGGCTGGTCACTGGTGTAAGCGCCATCCTCGTCCCGGCCGCGGTACGGGCCTCCGCCTGGCAGGGGCTAGGCTGAGCGCCGTGAGCGCCCCCTTGATCCTCGGCATCGAGTCCACCTGTGATGAGACCGGCGTGGCCCTCGTTCGCGGCCGCGAGCTGCTCGGCGACGTCACCGCCACCTCCATGGATGAGTACGCCCGCTTCGGCGGGATCATCCCCGAGATCGCCTCCCGCGCCCATCTGGAGGCCTTCGTCCCCACTCTCGACGCCGCCCTGGAGCGCGCCGGAGTAGGCCTTGAGGAGATCGACGCCATCGCCGTGTGCGCGGGCCCCGGCCTCATTGGCTCGCTCACCGTGGGCATCTCCGCGGCCAAGGCCCTGGCGGCGTCTCTGGGCAGGCCCATCTACGGCGTCAACCACGTCATCGGCCACCTCGCCGTCGACGAGCTTGTCGACGGGCCCCTGCCCGACCGCTTCATCGGGCTCATCGTCTCCGGCGGGCACTCGAGCATCCTGAGCATCCGCGACATCGCCACCGACGTCGTCGAGCTCGGCGGCACCCTCGACGACGCCGCGGGGGAGGCCTTCGACAAAGTCGGCCGCCTCCTCGGGCTGCCCTATCCCGGCGGGCCTCATGTGGACCGCTGCTCCCAGGCCGGGGACCGCGAGGCGATCCGCTTCCCCAGGGGGCTGGCTGCCGCGAAGGACCGCGAGCGCCACCGCTACGACTTCTCCTTCTCCGGCCTCAAGACGGCCGTGGCCCGCTACGTGGAGTCCTTGGAGGACGGCGGGCGAGAGGTGCCGGTGGATGACATCTGCGCCGCCTTCTCCGAGGCTGTCAACGACTCGCTGACCGCCAAGGCCGTGGCCGCCTGCCTCGACACGGGCTGCGACACCCTCGTCATCGGCGGAGGGTTCTCCGCGAACTCGCGGCTGCGCGAGCTCGCCGCGGAGCGGTGCCAGGCGGCGGGCATCACCCTGCGCATCCCGTCGCTGCGCTACTGCACAGACAACGGCGCCCAGATCGCGGCGCTCGGGGCGGCCGCGGCGCGCGCCGGCGTCGAGCCGAGCCCGCTCGACTTCGCCCCGGACTCCGCCATGCCCCTGGACACCGTTATCGCTCGCTGACAGGCTCCACCGTGCGCGCGGCGCGGGTCAGGACAGCGGGTCGTAGGACGTGACCTGATCGTGGATGGCGTCGATGGCCTGGGCGGTCCGCCTGCGGGACAGCCCTTGGCGGGTGACGGGCAGGCGCACCTCCGCCGTCTCGGTGGCCAGAGTGAGCCTGTGGATGTGCACGGTGAACCCGCGGCGGCGGATCCGCGCCCGCTCGATCCACAGGCGGCCGTGCACCTCGTCCCAGGAGTAGTGACGGGTGCGCAGCGCCGTACGCGCGTGCAGCCCGGTCGCGTCGACGGTCAAGCGTGCGCGCAGGGGGACGACGGCCAGCAGGAGGAACCCCAAGCCCATCGCCGTGAGCACGGCGATGAGGGCAGGGCTCGGCCGGTCCTGGGGGCCCACGCCCTCGGCCGCGACACCGGCACCGGCCAGCAGGACGGCGACGGCGAGGAGGGCCAGAGCGACGACGGACAGGATCGCTGCGCTCACCCAGGCGGTGGCTCCGGGGCGAATGACGAGGGGCGGTTGGGCGGAGGGGGCGTGCGGGGAGCGGGATACGGGGGAAGGCATGGACGTAAAGTATAAAAAGTATAAGGTTTCCTGTGCAAGCAAACCGTTCCCGCCGGTTCCCGCTCCCGTCCTCCGTGCCCGCTCGACCGCAGCCGTCGCTCGCCCCGCGACGGTGCGCGCGCCGGTGCCCGTGTGACAGCCGGCGGACCGGCGCACCAACACGCAGACAGGACCCACGATGACCCAGTCCCCTTCTCCCTCGTCCGCCGGCACCCCGGCGCGCGTCCTCGAACGAGGCTCGCAGGCGCGCAGCAACGACATCCGCATGATCGCCATCGCCCTCGCGATGCTATGCGCGGGGATCGTCCTCATGGTGTGGCAGCCGGACTTCATCTACAGCACCAGGCGAGGGCCCGTGCTCGGCCCGGGCCTGCTCGTGGCCGGCGTCGTCGGCGCGCTCGCCGCCCTCGTCTCCTTCGTGCGCCACGAGAAGGGGCAGCGCCCGCGCGTCGTCATCGACGACCGCGGCGTCCACGACGCCACGGGTCCCAAGGCTGTCGGACTCATTCCCTGGGAGGAGATCGCCGGGCTGCGCGTGGTGTCGGCCAACTCAGGCCGCAACGAGTACGTGCACGTCTTCCTCCACCACCCCGAGCAGGCGCTGGCGCAGATGATCGCGGACCCGCGACGGCGGCAGGCGATGCTGGCGCGAGCCTCCCGCGGCCAGGCGCCCATCGCCATCAACTCCGGCGTCCTCGGCCTGCCCGGTGTCAGCCTGGCGACGGTCATCCGTGAGGAGGGGGAGCGGCGGGTCGGCTGGGAGTCGACGACGTCGTGAACCGCCTGTTCCCCGGCCTGCCCTCCTTAGGGACTCAGCGCTCAGCGCCTACGGGCTCGACGACGAGCACGGCGCCCCGGTCGTGCTCGTCGCGCACGCCCACCCGGGTCGCCACCCACGTCTCCGCCCCGTCGCCCTTGAGGCGCAGGGAGGCGCGCAGGGCGTCGAGGGAGACGGGCAGGCCCCGCTTGTGGATCTCCAGGCGCCCGATGCCGCGCTCGCGCACCCGCGCCCGCAGGGCCTTGAGATTGAGCGGCAGCGCCTCGCGCACGCGCCAGCAGCGCAGGAAGGGGGCGAGTGACGCCTGAGGCGGCGTGTCGCCGGTGAGGTAGGCGATGCGCGTGCCCACGGGGCGCGAGGCCGTGCGGCGCGCCAGCTCGGCGACCAGCCCCGCACGGATCGCGGCGCCGTCGGGCTCTAGGAGGAATTCACCGATCTCGGCGGTGCCGGTCACCGGCTCGAGCTGCTCCGGGGCGGCGGAGGGATCCGCGCAGGCCGGGTCGGCCAGGCGCCGGGCCCGCGGCTCGCCGTCGGCGCCCGTGGTCAGGACCAGGGCCGAGCGGCCCGGCCCCTCCGGGGCCAGTGGCCCGCACCAGATGCCGGCCTCGACAACCTCCCCGTCCACGCTCACCCACTGGACATGGGCGTGTGAGGGCAGGAGCGCGTGGTCGATGCCGGGCGCCACCTTGACCCCCACGGCGTCGACGCGCTCGCGCAGCGCGAGGACCTCGCTCAGCCGCGGCGACCACTGCTCGGGGTCCGTCAGCCGTCGCCCGCCCGCCCGCCGGGCCGGGTCGGCGAAGACGGCGTCGACACCCTCGGCCTCCAGGTCGACCGACAGGGCGTCGGCGCGCAGGACCCGAGCGCCCTCGAAGGGCATGAGGTTGACGGTCGCCAGGGCCGCCGTCGCCTCGTCGCGCTCGACGGCGAGCACGTCAAGCCCCAGTCCCGCCAGGGCCATGGCGTCCCCGCCGATGCCGCAGCCGAGGTCGGCGACCCGGTGCGCGCCCGCGGCTGCGTAACGGGCGGCGTGGTGGGCGGAGACCGCCAGGCGGGTGGCCTGCTCCAGCCCGTCGGGCGTGAAGAGCATCTGCTGGGCGAAGTCGCCGAACTTCGCGGCCGCGCGCGAGCGCAGGCGCTGCTGGGTGAGGGCGGCGGCGACGAGGGCCGGGGCGTGGCCGGCGGCGCGCAGGGACTCGGCGAGGCGGAGCGCCTCGGCCTCGTCGTATGGGGGCAGCGATCCGAGCAGCGCCCAGCCCTCCGGGGTGAGCAGGGGCATGAGGGACAGCGCCGCGGGGTCGGAGGGGGCGGCGGGCTCGGGCTGGGCGGGCTCAGACGTGGCGACGTCGCGCTGGGAGTCAGTCATCCCCCCGATCATGGCATGCCCCTAGTGCTACCCATCGCCAACCCGGGCGTCCGGCAGCCGGCATGCGTCGCGCCTCCCCGCCGTCCCGGCCAGCACCGTCAGGCCCGCCAGCCCCGGCCACGCCGTCGGCGAAAGCCCCGCAAGCGCTTGGCACTCGCGTTGACTGAGTGCTAATCGCGGACGTAGATTCGTTCTTGGCACGGGGCCCACCAGCCCCGCGGCTCGCACTCAGGAGCGCTTGCCGGCCCCCGCGACGGCGGCACAGCGCGCATCGAGCGCAGCAGACAATGTCATCCACCCACTAGCGAGAAGGGGAGGTCCGCAATGTCGATCTCCATCAAGCCGCTCGAGGACCGGATCGTCGTCCAGACGGTCGAGGCCGAGCAGGTCACCGCCTCCGGCATCGTCCTGCCGGGCACCGCCCAGGAGAAGCCGCAGGAGGGCAAGGTCGTGGCCGTGGGCCCCGGCCGCGTCGACGACAACGGCAACCGCGTCCCGGTCGATGTCGCCGAGGGCGACGTCGTCATCTACTCCAAGTACGGCGGCACCGAGGTCAAGTACGACGGCGAGGAGTACCTCATCCTCTCCGCCCGCGACATCCTCGCGATCGTCACCAAGTGACCCCCGCGGGCCCGGCCCGCGCCTCGGATCCCCCGGAGGGGCCGTCTCGGCCGCCGGGGGATCCGCGCGTCTCGGGCGCCGCGCCCGGCCCGTGGGTCCTGGGGCCAGCCCCCGCCGCCCGATGGCGGCCCTCGTCGCGTCTGGCGGGCCTGGGATGCGCGCGGCCCCGCCGCCGACCTACGATGCGACCGTGAGCGACTCGATCACCAGCCCCGATATCTACGCCCCCACCGGACTGACCTACGACGACGTGCTCCTCCTGCCCAGGCTGACGGACGTCATCCCCTCCGAGGTCGATACCACCTCCCGTCTGACCCGCGGGATTACCCTGTCAACGCCGCTGCTCAGCGCCGCCATGGACACCGTCACCGAGTCGGAGATGGCCATCGCCATGGCCCGCCAGGGCGGCATGGGCATCCTCCACCGCAACCTGTCCATCGAGGAGCAGGCCGACCAGGTGCGCCGGGTCAAGCGCTCGGAGTCCGGCATGGTCTCCGACCCCGTCATCGTCGGCCCGGACGCCACCATCTCCCAACTCGATGAGCTGTGCGGCCAGTACAAGGTCTCCGGCCTGCCCGTGGTGGGCCCCGACGGCGCTCTCCACGGCATCATCACCAATAGGGACCTGCGCTTCGTCCCCGCCGAGAAGTGGTCGACGATCCGCGTGCGCGACTGCATGACCCCGCGCGAGCGCCTCATCACCGGGCGCACGGGGATCTCTCGCGAGGACGCCAAGGCCCTGCTCGCCGAGCACCGCATCGAGAAGCTCCCCCTGATCGACGACGCCGGGCGCCTCACCGGCCTCATTACCGTCAAGGACTTCGTCAAGACCGAGCAGTACCCCAACGCCACGAAGGACGCCGAGGGCCGCCTCGTCGTCGGCGCCGCCGTCGGCTACTGGGGCGACACCTGGGAGCGGGCCACCGCCCTGGCCGAGGCCGGTGTGGACGCGCTCGTCGTCGACACCGCCAACGGTGGGGCGCGCCTGGCCCTGGAGATGATCTCGCGCATCAAGTCCGACCCGGCCTTCTCCTGTGTCGAGGTCATCGGCGGCAACGTGGCCACCCGCGAGGGCGCCCAGGCGCTTATCGACGCCGGGGTCGACGCCGTCAAGGTCGGCGTGGGCCCGGGCTCGATCTGCACCACCCGCGTGGTGGCGGGGGTCGGCGTCCCGCAGGTGACCGCCGTCTACGAGGCCGCGCGCGCCTGCGGCCCCGCGGGCGTCCCGCTCATCGCCGACGGCGGCCTGCAGTACTCCGGCGACATCGCCAAGGCGCTTGTGGCCGGCGCGGACACGGTCATGCTCGGCTCGCTGCTCGCCGGATGCACCGAATCCCCGGGGGACCTCGTATTCGTCAACGGCAAGCAGTGGAAGCGCTACCGCGGCATGGGCTCGCTCGGCGCCATGAGTTCGCGCGGGCGCCGCTCCTACTCCAAGGACCGCTACTTCCAGGCCGATGTCTCCTCGGACTCCAAGATCGTCCCCGAGGGCATCGAGGGCCAGGTGCCCTACTCCGGTTCGCTGGCGGACGTCGTCTACCAGTTGGTGGGGGGCCTTCACCAGTCGATGTTCTACGTGGGCGCCCGCACGGTCCCCGAGCTCAAGGAGCGCGGGCAGTTCGTGAGGATCACCTCCGCGGGGCTCAAGGAGTCCCACCCGCACGACGTCATGATGACCGCCGAGGCCCCCAACTACCAGTCGCGCTCCTGAGGGCGGCAGCGCGCCTTGCGCCTCACCCGGCGCGCAGGCCGCCCCGCCTCGCGCCCGAGGGCGCGGCCCTCACGCCGGTGGGGAGTCCGGCAGCGGCCAGGCGGTCTGCGCGCCCGGACGGCCCGGGCTCGTCCTCGCCAGCCACCTGTTGAAGGACTCCGCCCACTGCCGGTGGTAGCGCGCCTGCGCGGCCACCAGTTCCTCAGCGGGAATGGCCGCCACCTCCGGATGAGCGGCGAGGATCGCCTCGAGGACGTCTAGTGTGGCGATGACGTCCACCTCCGCCGTGTGCAGGGCCTCGTCCACCGGCACGCGGTAGGCGGCGGCCATGTCCCCCAGGCGCCGCTTGCCCCGGCGGAAGCGGTCAACCGCCCTGTCGATGACCAGGGGATCGAGGATCGGCCCGAGCTCACGGCCCAAGCGCTCGCGCATGGTGGCCAGCCCATGGCGGGCGAGTTCGGCCTCCAGGAGGGTGAGGTCATAGGAGGCGTTGAAGGCGACCACGGGCGTGCCCGCGCCCATGGCGGACACGAGGGCATCGGAGACCTCGGTGAGAACCTCCTCAATAGCGCGCCCCTCCGCCCGGGCCCGCTCGGTGGTGATCCCGTGGACGGCGGCGGCCGCCGCCGGGATCTCCACGCCGGGATCGGCGAGCCACGTGGTGACGGACTGGGCCCGCCCACCGTCGGCCGCGCGCCGCCCGCGCGAGACCAGGGCGGCGGTGACCAGGCGCTCGCGGGTGGGATCGACTCCCGTGGTCTCGGTGTCCAGTCCAAGGAGGGGGCCGCTGGCCCATGCGGCAGGTTTAACGCTCATGGGCCCAGGATGCCACCGGGCCCTGACATCGATCTGGGCGCTCTTGTCGCCGGGGGCGGGCGGGGGAGGATCGCCCGTCTAGGATCGGTCCATGAGCGGTGAGATCGAGATCGGGCGCTCCAAGCGCGCCCGCCAGGCCTACTCCTTCGAGGACATCGCCCTCGTCCCCTCCCGGCGCACCCGGGACGTCCGCGATGTTCGCGTCGGCTGGCAGTTGGACGCCTACCACGTCGACCTGCCCGTCATGGCCGCCCCCATGGACTCCGCGATGGGGCCCCGCACGGCGATCGCCGTCGGCAGCCTGGGAGGCATCGGCACCCTTGACCTGGAGGGCCTGTGGACCCGCTACGCGGACCCGGCTGATGCCTACGCGCGCATCCGCTCCGCCGCTCCCGAGGAGGCCACGCGCGTCCTGCAGGACGTGTACTCGCGGCGCGTGGACCACGCCCTCATCGCCGAGCGCGTCGCGGGGCTGCGGGCCTCCGGCGCCGTCGTCGCGGGCAGGCTCAGCCCCAACCACGCCCTCGAGCACTGGCGCGCCGTCGTCGAGGCCGGCGTGGACCTGCTCATCATCCGCGGCTCCACCGTCTCGGCCGAGCACGTCTCCGGCGCCAAGGAGCCGCTCAATCTCAAGCGCTTCATCTACGAACTCGACGTGCCCGTCGTCGTCGGCGGGGTGACCACCTACACGGCGGCCCTCCACCTCATGCGCACCGGGGCCGCCGGGGTCCTCGTGGGCCAGGGCGGTGGGGCGTCCTCATCCATCCGCCAGGTCCTGGGCCTCCACATGCCCATGGCCACCGCCGTCGCCGACGTCGCCGCCGCCAGGCGCGACTACATGGACGAGTCCGGGGGTCGCTACGTCCACGTCATCGCCGACGGCGGGGTCGGCAACTCCGGCGACGTCGTCAAGGCCATCGCCTGCGGGGCCGATGCCGTCATGCTCGGCGCGGCGCTCGCCCGGGCGGCCGAGGCGCCGGGCGACGGCTACCACTGGGGCTCGGAGGCCTACCACGACCGGCTCCCGCGCGGCTACCGCACGCATGTGGGCACCGTGGGGACCCTTGAGGAGATCCTCAACGGCCCCTCGGACCGCGCTGATGGCACGCTCAACATCATGGGCGCCCTGCGGCGCACCCTGGCCGCCACCGGCTATGGCGACGTCAAGGAGTTGCAGCGGGCCCAGATCGTCGTCGCCCCCTACATGCCATCCGTGACTGATCCCACGCGAGACATGCCGCGGAGGAGCAAAACGGATAGGCTGTGACATGTTCAGCGGGATCGCTGCACACCATCAGGACGCTGCGCCCGCGCGCCTGTTTCTCATCCTAAGGAGCACCACTATGGCTCAGGTCACCGCCACTATCGCCTCCAAGGTCGGTCTTCACGCCCGTCCCGCCGCCACCTTCGTCAAGGCCGTCGCCGAGACGGGCGTCCCCGTCACCATCGCCAAGGAGGGCGGTGCGCCGGTCGACGCCTCTTCCATCCTCGGCGTGATGACCCTTGGCGCCGGTTTCGGCGACGTCGTCACCCTGGCCTCGGACGCCGACGGCGCTGACTCCGCCCTGGCCAAGCTCAAGGCCCTGCTCGAGACCGACCTCGATGCCTGAGGCCCGCGCATCGTGCGCCCGTGGGGCGCCCCTCCCGGAGCGGAGGGGCGCCCCACGCTCATGCGGGCGGCCCGCCTGGGGCGTGCTGCTGGGAACCGTCGTCGCGCCGGTAGGGTGTGGGCCATGACGATCATCGCCGCCGCGGATGGCTCGGCCCTTGGCAACCCCGGACCCGCCGGCTGGGCGTGGTACGTGAGCGACGACTGCTGGGCCGCCGGCGGTTGGCCCGAGTCCACGAACAACCGGGGCGAGCTCACCGCCGTCCTCGAGCTCCTGCGAGCGACCGCCGCCGCTGGGCTGGCCGGCGAGGACCTCCTCATCCAGGCGGACTCCCAGTACGTCATCAACTCCCTGACCAAGTGGCGCCACGGCTGGAAGAGGCGTGGCTGGCGTAAGGCCGACGGCAAGCCGGTCCTCAACGAGGACCTCATGCGCGCCCTTGACGAGGCGCTGGCCGGCCGGCAGGTGCGCTTCGAGTGGGTGCGGGGGCACGTGGGCCACCCCATGAATGAGGCCGCCGATACCCGCGCTCGCGCCGCCGCCACCGCCTACCAGCGAGGCGCGGCGATCCCCGGTGGGCCGGGCTGGCCCGGCGCCGGCTCGACCGCGCGGCCTACTGGCGCGCCCGGCGCCGATGGCGCCCCCC
>NZ_VWPE01000026.1:0-22545 GCF_009829635.1 Actinomyces sp. zg328 | reverse complement strand
TCGGGGGGCCGCCGGAGGCGATCAACGTGGTGCCCATGCACAGGGATGTCAACCTGTCGGTCAAGGGCGTCGACACGTTCTATAAGTTCGAGAAGAAGGTCCGCGATGATCCGGGCAATTACAGGGATATACGTGTCGAGGTGCGCTACGCTGACCCCGGCGCCGCCTCGCCCACTGGTTCCCTGGAGGGCCTGGACCCCGCATCCCGAGTGCCAAAGAAGTTCGATGTCTTCTGGACCGATAGACAGGGAGTGGGTGGAAGGAAAAATTATCCGAATAAGGCGCTTTCCGATGGTGGTTCGCGATGAAGGCCTGTGGAGAGGAGAGGTGGTGCGCCCGTGGTGAGGTGCGATGATTTTGAGGGCCTTGAGGCTGCGATCCGTGAGTGGGTCCAAGGGGTTCCGGGGTTCGAGCGGTTCGACTCTGAGATGGTCGGGATCGGCCGTGTTGTCAGCGGTAGGGACTGGTTGACGGTGGATGGTGAGAGGAGGTCCGTCAGGCCTCCACTTGGCATCGGGCCTGGTCTTTCGGATCTGCGTGATTGGCAGGCTTTGCCTGGTCGTGGGGCGTGGACGTGCGGTCATTTCTGGATGGTGGCCGGTGAGTGGGTGCTGCGCAGCGAGTTGGACTGGATGAGAGAGCCGGACTTCGATGACGGCCATGGCCCTGAGCGCCCGGGGCCGCACGCCTGTCACGTGGAGCTGGGGCTCTACCCGCGCGATCCGGAGTTCATCCCGGAGTGGATGGCCGCCGGGGCGGCTCAGTGGGAGAAGCGCGAGGCCGCCCTGGCACGGCGCAGGGAGCGGGACCGGGCCCGCCGAGCCGCCAAGAAAGCAGAGCAAGCAGAGAAGGCCGCCCAGCAGGCCCAGCAGGCCGACCAGTCCGCGGGCGCGGCCCCCGAGCAGGCGCCGCCGGCATAACCCCACGCCCCCGGGGGCGTGCCCGCACTCCCAGACGCGGCCACGCCCCTCCGTCGCTTGGTGGCAGCCAGGCGCCCTCTGCTGGCCACGATGGCCGCGACCAGCAGAGGGCGCCCGATGATTTGGGCGGATGTCTGCGCGGGCATCTGGCCGCTCATGAGTTCGGGGGGCCGCCGGAGGCGATCAACGTGGTGCCCATGCACAGGGACGTCAACCTTCCAGTCAAGAACACCGACACGTTCTACGCCTTCGAGCAGGATGTGAGGAAGAATCCGCATGAGTACAGGGGCATACGCGTCGAGGTGCACTACGCCGATCCTGATATCACCTCGCCCACCGGCTCCCTGGAGGGCCTGAACCCCGCGTCCCGAGTACCAGAAGAATTCATAGTTAAATGGATGGACCGAAATGGCGGCGCTAGAGAGGTGCCATACAAAAATAGCGCTATCGACGATGCCGCCTCAAGATAGGAGGGATGACTGAAATGGGATCATCGATTGACGGGCAGGTGACTGGCGACCTCGAATCATCTGTTCGAGAATGGGTTCAGGCGATTCCCGGGTTCGAGCGCTTCGATCGTGAAACAGTCGGGCTCGGACGTTCGGGCAGAAGTATAAATTGGCTAGTGGTGGACGGTCAGAGGAAATCGGTTCACCTTCCTTCGGATATTACATTCAAATTTACGGACCTTCGTGACGCCCAGGCGCTGCCTGGTCGTGGGGCGTGGACGTGCGGTCATTTCTGGATGGTGGCTGGTGAGTGGGTGCTGCGCGGTGAGGTGGACTGGATGAGGGAGCCTGTCTTCGATGACGGGCAGGGTCCTGAGCGCCCGGGGCCGCATTCGTGCTATGTGGAGTTGGGGCGTCATCCGCGTGATCCGGAGTTCATCCCGGAGTGGATGGCCGCCGGGGCGGCTCAGTGGGAGAAGCGCGAGGCCGCCCTGGCCCGGCGCAGGGAGCGGGACCGGGCCCGCCGAGCCGCCAAGAAAGCAGAGCAAGCAGAGAAGGCCGCCCAGCAGGCCGACCAGTCAGGGGCCGCGCCCGCCGAGCAGGCGCCGCCGGCATAACCCCGCGCCCCCGGGGGCGTGCCCGCACTCCCGGGCGCGGGCGAGAGGATATGTCATTCGAATGAGGTGGTTCACGATGAAGACCCGCAGAGAGAATAGGTGGCATGTCCGTGGTGAGGTGTGATGATTTTGAGGGCCTTGAGGCTGCGATCCGTGAGTGGGTCCAAGGGGTGCCGGGGTTCGAGCGGTTCGACTGTGACATGCTCGCGATAGGGCGGGTGATCAATATCAGGGAGTGGCTCACGGTAGATGGAGAGAAGAAGTCGATCTGGGCCCCTTCTGACATTGATTATGGTCTTTCTGATCTGCGTGATTGGCAGGCTTTGCCTGGTCGTGGGGCGTGGACGTGCGGTCATTTCTGGATGGTGGCCGGTGAGTGGGTGCTGCGCAGTGAGCTGGACTGGATGAGGGAGCCGGTCTTTGACAATCCTGATGGCCCCAAGCGCCCGGCGCCGCATTCGTGCTATGTGGAGTTGGGGCTCTACCCGCGTGATCCGGAGTTCATCCCGGAGTGGATGGCCGCCGGGGCGGCTCAGTGGGAGAAGCGCGAGGCCGCCCTGGCGCGGCGCAGGGAGCGGGACCGGGCCCGCCGGGCCGCCAAGAAGGCAGAGCAAGCAGAGAAGGCCGCCCAGCAGGCCCAGCAGGCCCAACGGGCCGACCAGTCAGGGGCCGCGGCCCCCGAGCAGGCGCCGTCAGCGTCGTGATCCTTAAAGCGCGGCGCTTAGCGCGGTAGCGCCCGCGCTAAGCCGGTAGCCCGCCCCCGGAGAATCCGTCACCGCTCACCCCGCGAGGTCGCGGTGGCGCAGGGAGACGGCCGCCAGGGAGAGGAAAATTCCTGCCACCACCAGGCACGCGCCGGGCCCGACCCATGACTGCGACGCCCCGAGGATGGCGCCCCACGCCTCGCCGCTCCCCTCCGCGCGCCCGACGCTCGCCGTCGGAAGCGACGGGCCGTGCGTGAAGAGTGAGAGGTCGAGCAGCCACTGCGGGGCCTTGAGAGCCCGTCCCAGCACGGTCACGCACGTGGCGAGGACAAGCACTCCCCAGCCCATCGTCCGGCCCGCTCGGGGGACGAGCGCCTGCGCGACCAGGGTGAGCGCGCCGAGCAGCAGCGCCGCCGGGAGGGCGGACGCGCACCCCGCCGCGACGCCCGCCGCGAGCGCCCACGGCTCAGCCGCCGCCCCGCTCCCCTGGGCGGCGAGCGGGATGACCGCCGAGGCCACCAGGCCAACGGCGATCGCCACCCCCATCGAGACCACCCCCACCACCACGACCGCGGCATGACCCAGGAGCCAGCGCCCCCGGGTGATGGGCTCGGCGAGGATCACGACCGCCCGGCCCGCGGCTTCCTCCCCCGCCGCGGCGGAGGCCAGGGCAACGGCGCACGCAGCCAGGAGGATCCCGCCATAGGTGACGATGAGCGCCAGATAGGCCTGCGCCGTCAACTCCCCGCCCACGAAGGCCCGCAGCGCTGGGTTGTCCTCGAACATGGCGGCCTCCGGCCGGCGCCGCCTGGCGGCCTCCCTCCAGCGATCCCCGGCCAGCACTATCCACCCACCACTTCCGGTCGCCCCCATCCATCCACCTGCCGGCCTTCCCCCGGTGACCTCCGCCCAGCCGGGGAGACCCCGCCCATGCCCGCGAGAACGAGAGCGCACCCACCCCGGCCCCGCTCGGTCAGGGGAGGTTCAGGGACCGATCAGGGTGGCCCCCGATACCCTGGGGCGCGGCCGCCGGGCAGGCTTGAGCCATGAGCACGAACGACTTCCCCTCCACCTCCCAGACCACCACCGCCCGCTCCGCCCCCACCGCTGGCACCCGCTCCGCCCCTTACAGCTCCGGGGCCAACCCGTGCTCGGGACCCAGCTCCGCCGCAAGTGGCGCCGCCTACGCGCAGGGGTCCTTCTCTGCGCGCACCGAGTCCTGGCGATCCTCACTGCCCCACCGCTCGCGCAACCGGCTCCTGGCCGGAGTCTGCGGCGGAATCGCGGAGGACATGGGCGTGAGCCCCACCCTCGTGCGCCTGGCCACGCTCGCCCTGGCCCTCCTGCCCGGCCCCATATGGCTGGCCTACGCCGTCGCCTGGGTCCTCATGCCCGCCGCCGACTGAGCGAGGCCGAGCGAGCGCTCCCGCCGGGCGCCCGATTCGCTCCCCCACCCCGGAGTTACCGTCTCGACCCGCGGATACCGCCTCAGCCCACAGATACCGTCTCGGCCCGGTGTTGCGCCCTCATTCTCGCAGTTTGAGGGCGCAACACCGGGGTGAGGCGGTATCTGTGGGGCCACACCGTATCTGCGGGCCCAGACGGTACCTACGGGCCGAGACGGTATCCGCTAGGCCAGATCGGACTCGTAGGGCTAGACGGAATCTCCAAGGCCAGGCACCTCCAGGCCGGACGACCCCCAGGGCCAGACAGCATTCACGGGCAAGGAAGCTACCGCAGGACCAGACCAAACCACCAGGCCAAACGGTATCCGCCAGGCCAGATCAGACCCCCAGGCCAACTCGACCCGCGGATACCGTCTCAGCCCGGCCTTACCGCCTCAGCCCACAGATACCGTCTCAGCCCGGCGTTGCGCCCTCATTCTCGCAGTTTGAGGGCGCAACGCCGGGGTGAGACGGTATCTGCGGGGCCAGACCGTACCTGCGGGGCCACACCGTATCTACAGGGCCAGACGGCATCCGCGGGACCAGACCGTACCTGCGGGGCAGCCTCCCCCCACTCCTCCCCCCATCCCCCCTAGGCCGCGAGCGCGCTCTCGTAGGCGGCGCGATCCTCCGTGGAGAAGGCGCAGATAATGATCCGCGTCTCGGATTCGGGGTGCTCGGCGAGCCAGGCCTCAATGGTCGCGAGCACGAGGGGGGCCGCCTCCTCCTTGGGGTAGCCGAAGGCGCCTGTGGACACCGAGCACAGGCCCACCGAATCCAGGCCCGCCTCCTGGGCGGCGTCGAGGATCGCCCGGTAGCAGCTCGCGAGGCGGGTGCGATGGTGCGGTGCCACCACCCCGTCGTCGACGACGGGCCCCACCGTGTGGATGACGTGCTCGGCGGGCAGGTGGTAGCCGCCGGTGATGACCGCGCGCCCCACGGGCTCGAGCCCCTCGTCCCGCTCAGCCCGTCCCGCCATGTACTCGGCGCACTCGGCGCGCAGCCCCGGACCGGCGACGGCGTGGATGACGTTGTCAATACAGGCGTGGCCCGGCGCGCGGCAGCCGAGCATCCGCTCGTTGGCGGCGTTGACGATGGCTCCCGCGCGCAGGGTGGTGAGGTCCCCCTCCCACAGCGCCACGCGCTCACCCAGGGCGCCGGGCACGCCGTGGGTGGCGGCCAGGACGGGGAGGTCGAGGGCGTCGGGGTCGCCGGCCGCGGCGGCGCGCTCACGGGACTCGGCGGCGAGCATGTCATCGAGCTCGTCGCGCATGTCCTCGTCACCGATGGGGCGGGGCGGGCGAATGGTGAGCAGCCCGTCGAGCAGGCGCCTGCGCTCGGCGAAGGGGAGCTCGTCTAGGGCCGATGGCGGCGGGAAGGAGGCGACGTCGCCATGGCTGACGGCGTCGGTGGCGAAGTACTGGGTGAGGATCGCGATGCGCCCCTCGGCGGCGGTGCGCGGCCGGATCAGCCCGGGATCGGTCGCTGCGGGCGGCGTGGACGGATTCGTCATGGCGCCAGGGTACGGCGCGGGGCCGGACGGGTCAGCCCCATCCGGCCCCGCGGCCGCGCTGGCGGGATCAGGCGGTGTAGTTCTGGGCGGACAGGAACCAGCCCTGCTGCTCGAGCTGCTGGGTGTAGTCCTCCAGGATGCCGCTGGAGATCACGTCCTCGGCGTCGACCTCGGCGTGGACGGAGCGCAGGGTCTTCACGACGGCGTCGATGGCCGAGACGATGTAGTCCACGGCCTCGTTGGTGATGACCTGGGAGACGGGGGCCTCGGGGACGGTCGTGTTGCGGGCGATGGTCCCGGGGCGGGCGTCGGGCACCACGTTGATGGCGCGCATGCGCTCGGCGAGGGCGTCGGAGGCGGAACGGGCGATCTCGACAACCTCGTCGAGGTTGAGGTGGAGGTCGCGGAAGTTGGGGCCGACGACGTTCCAGTGGATCTGCTTGGCCACCAGGCTGAGGGCGGTGACATCCACCAGGGAGGCCTGGAGGTGACCGCTCAGGGTCTCGGAGGCGGTGAAGGACATGCGGACGGGGGCGGAGGTGACGGTCTTCGTGCTCATGGGTAACACCTTACTCTCAGTTGGTTCTAAAAGGTAATTCGTATGAGCCTGGGCTCAGGCCCGCTCGCCCTCAGCGGCGCCCTCCCCGGCCCGCGCCCCGTCGCGCTCCTTGGCGATCTCGGCCTTGAGGGCGTCCATGTCGAGGTCGCGGATCTGCGCGATGAGGGCGTCGAGGGCCTTGGCGGGCAGCGCTCCGGCCTCGTGGTAGACGAGGACGTCGTCACGGAAGGCCATGAGGGTCGGGATGGAGGAGATGCCCAGGGCTCCGGCGAGCTCGGGCTCCTCCTCGGTGTTGATCTTGGCGAAGGTGATGTCCGGGTTGGCCTCGGCGGCCTTCTCGAAGACGGGGGCGAAGCGCATGCAGGGGCCGCACCAGGAGGCCCAGAAGTCAACGATGGTGATGCCCTCGCCTCGCACGGTCGCGTTGAACTCCTTGCCAGTGATGGTGGTCAGAGCCATGGGTTTGCCTTTCGGATCGACGGCGGCTGCTCGGGACAACAGATGCCCCCGGCTTATATTCCGGGGCCCGTGCTCAGTCCCGGGGCTGGAGGTCGGCCCAGGCCTGCGGGTCGAGGCGGCGGCCCGTGTAGAAGGGGGTGTCGACGCGCACGTGGAGGCGGGCCTCCGTGTAGCGCTGGTGGTGGATGACGCCCTCGAGGCGGTCGAGGGTGTCGGCCTCGAAGCCGAGGATCCACTCGTAGTCGCTCATGCCGAAGGCGGCGAGCGTCGAGCCCTTGACGTCGGGGTACTTGGAGAAGCCGTTGCGGCCATGGGCGGCCATGATGCGGCTGCGCTCCTCATCGGGAAGGAGGTACCAGTTGTAGGACCGCACGAAGGGGTAGACCATGCACCAGTCGCGCGGGGCCGTGCCCGCGAAGCAGGCGGGGACGTGGCGGCGGTTGAACTCGGCGGGGGTGTGCAGGCCCATGCAGGACCAGACCGGCTCCAGGTGGCGGCCGAGGGCCGAGGCGCGCAGCCGGTGGTAGGCGTCCTGGAGTTTGACGGGGTCGTCGTCGAGCCACCAGATGAGTAGGTCGGCGTCGGAGCGGAATCCGGCGACGTCGTACCAGCCCCGGGTGGTCACGCCCGTGGCCTCGACGAAGTCCGCCGACTCGGCCACGATCCGGGCGCGCTCAGCGTCATCGGCGGGCAGCGGCGAGGCGAGTCGCAGGACGGCCCACAGGGCGTAGTGGTTGCGGTCATTGATGGCGTCGAAGTCCACGTCGACGGCGTCGCGGGGGTCGCGGTGGGGGCGGCGCTCCTCGTCCTCGAAACGGTGGATGCCGGGGGCGGCGTGGTCAGGCGCGGTGGTCATGTGTCCTCCTCGGATCGGCGGGCGGCGTGATGGGGGTGATGGGCATGGAGGTGATCGCCGCCGGGGCGGCAGCAGGGGTCGGGGCAGACGGTATGGAAGGGGCCGGCGCCCGTCGTGCTGGTCGGGACGACGCTCTCGCCCCGGGCGACGGCGGCCCTCTCGGCCAGCAGGTCGGCCAGCGAGGCCACCAGGGCCGGGTGCGTGCCCGCGGTGGCAGCCCTCGCATAGGGCATGGCCAGGGCCTCGGCGGTCTCGCGGGCCTCGGTGTCCAGGTCGAAGACGACCTCCATATGGTCGGCGATAAAGCCGATGGGCGCGACGACGATGCCGCCGGGGGGCTCGGGTGCCTGGGCCAGGGCCGTGATGCGGTCGTTGATGTCGGGCTCGAGCCAGCGGGCCTGCGGCGGGCCGGAGCGCGAGCAGAACGCCAGGTCGAGGGCGGGCGGCGAGTCCAGGCCCAGGCGCTGGGCGACGATCGGCAGCAGGACGCGCGCCAGCCCCAGGTGCTGCTCGACGTAGCTGATCTCCGTGGACAGGTCCGCCGCGACGCCCGGCTCACGGACGGGAGGCGAGCCGGGCGCCGGGGGCGTGGCGCCCGGCGCCTCGGCCGCATCGGGCGCGGAGCCGCGCTCCATGGCCACCGGGATCGAGTGGGTGACGAGGATGAGGTGGACGGCTTCAGCAGGGATCCCCTGGGCGGCGAGCTCGTCATAGGCGGCGACAATGGCGTCGGCGCTGGCCTGGAGCATGCCCGGGGTGTTGTAGAAGGGCCGGGTCTTGTCGACCACCATTTCGACCGGCCCGCCCCCGGCGCCCCCCACGCGCGCGGCAGCGTCCGCCTGGGGGCCCTGGCCCGTGGCGCCGTCGGAGCCGTCGGCGAGCAGGGCCAGCGCGCCGGCCAGGTCCTCGCGGTACTGGCGGCACCCGGAGTAGGAGCCGTAGGCGGCGGTGGTCAGAGCCAGGACGCGGCGCGCCCCGGCGTCGGCGAGCCCGCGCAGGGCCTCGGAGACGAACGGGTGCCAGTTGCGGTTGCCGATGGCCACCGGCAGGCGCGAGCCGCGCGCGGCGAGCTCGGCGCGCAGGGCCTCCAGGAGCTCGGCGTTGCGGGCGTTGATCGGTGAGGTGCCCCCGAAGCGCTGGTAGTGGACCGAGACCTCCGCGAGGCGCGAGTCGGGCACGCCCCGGCCAGCGGTGGCGTTGCGCATGAAGGGCAGGACGTCGTCGGGGCCCTGGGGGCCGCCGTAGGACAGGAGGAGGACGGCGTCGTAGGGGGCGAGGGGGTCGCTCATCGCACCTCCTGAGCGGGGATCGGCGCAGGCGAGTCGGAGCCGCCGATGGTCCCCAGGACCATGGGGAGGGCGGCGAGGTAGTCCTCGGTGAGACCGGCCTCCCCCGCGGCGCGGGCGGCCTGGCTGGGGGCGTGCATGAGGGCGGCGGCCAAGCGCTCCAGGGCGCGCACCGCGTCGTCGAGGCCCACCTGCCCGTCGTCGGGGCGCAGGCGGGCCGCCTCCCGCGCCACCATCTGCTCGGCGCGCCCTCGCAGCGCTCGGATGACAGGATCCATGCGGCGCCCTCCCATGAGCCGGTCGAGGGCGGCCGCCTCCTCGGCGACGATCGCCTCAGCGGCCTCCACCTGGGCCGTCTGGGCGGCGGGCACGGCCTGGCGGATGCGGGGCAGGTCGACCAGGAGCGCACCGGGGGCGTCGGCGACGCCGGGGTCGACGTCGCGGCTGAGCGCGAGGTCGAGGATGACGAGCGGGTGGACGGCCTCCTGCGAGGCCCGCTCACGGGCGGCTCGGCGGCGAGCCAGGGCGTCGTCGATGAGCCCGCGGGTGATGACGGGGCCGCCCAGGCCGCGGCAGGTGATGACGAGATCGACGCCCGCGAGGCGGTCGGGGAGCTCGTGGGGGCCGACGACGGCCAGGCCCCGCTTGCGGGCGAAGGCGGTGGCGCGGTCGGGCCCGGCGGCGCTGACCGGCTGCGGCCCCCGGGCCCGCTGGGCCGCTTGATCCGGCGGGGCGGCCTGGTGGGCGGAGTGGGAGTGGACGGCAATGTCGCGCACGCCCCTGTCGCGCAGCGCGGCGACGGTGGCGCCCGCGTAGGCCCCGGTCCCGACGACAACGACGCTCGCCCCCTCCAGGGCCGGCATGTGCCGGGCGGCCAGGCCGAGGCCGACGGCGACGAGGCTGCGGCCCGCCCCCGCCAGGGCCGTCTCCCGGGCGACGCGGCGGGAGGCCGCCGAGGCGCGCTCGACGAGCCGGCACAGCTCGGCGGAGGCGGTCCCCTCCTCCGTGGCCCGGACGAGGGAGCGGCGCAGCTGACCGGCGATCTCGCGCTCGCCGACAACCATCGAGCGCAGGCCCGCCGCCGTGGCGATGAGCTCGCGGTAGGCGTCGACGCCGCGGACGGCGCTGAGCCCGGCGGAGCCCTCAGCCATGCCCGCGCGCCGCTCCAGCAGGGCGCTCGCCTCGCGCACAGCGGGCGAGGGCCCTCCCAGCCCGCCGGGAGGGACGACGGCGCCGTCCGGCTCATCGAGCAGGACCGCAAGGCGGTTGCAGGTAGCCAGGACGAGCACGCCCCGCAGGCCCGGGACGGCGGCAAGGATGTCGGGACCGAGGCGCCGAGGATTGACCCCCAGGCGGGCGACAACGTCGAGGCCCTGGGAGAAGTGGTCGGCCGAGAGGAGATGGATCGTCACAGTGCTTGAATTGAAGCACCGGTCCCGCGCGCGCCAGTAGCGCATCGGGATCATCGGCTTAAAAACAGGCGGAAATCGTCATGTCAGCACGTCAGGAACTAGTTGTGACATCGTGTCATCTCCTATTTCCCGCGATATCGCACCAGCAAACCGCCCTTCCCGGAAGGGGGTACGACCAATGTCATGGACCATGGCAAGGCAGCCCTCAGCCGGGCGATCCACCATCAGCGCACCGCGTCACATCCCACCGGAGGCCCCCATTTCCACAACATTGACCTGTTTTAATTCAGCCGTCCGCGATGACGCCGACGCCCTCCCCCCGCTCCTCGCGGCGCTGGGAGGAGCGCGCCCCGTCCGCCCTCCCGTGTGGTTCATGCGCCAGGCCGGCCGCTCCCTGCCCGAGTACCGGGCACTGCGCGAGCGCGGGGCGCGGGGCGCGGGCATGACGGGGATGCTGGGGGCCTGCCTCGACCCCGCCACCGCGGCTGAGGCGACCCTCCAGCCCGTGCGGCGCCACGGCGTCGACGCCGCGATCCTGTTCTCCGACATCATGGTCCCCCTCGCCCTGGCCGGGGCCGGGGTGCGGATCGAACCGGGGGTAGGGCCCGTCGTCGAGAACCCGATCCGCACGCCCGCCGACGTCGCCGAGCTCACCGCCCGCTCCCTGGGAGAGGCCCCCAACGGCCCCGGCGGCCTGGCGGCCATCGAGGAGGCCGCGCGCGCCGTCGTCGCCGAACTCGGGGTCCCGGGCAGGCCGGGCACCACGAGCGGAATGCCGGAGCGGGCGCTGGCGGGCCTCGCCCACTCGCGCGGCGCCTGGGGGTGGACGCCGCTCATCGGCTTCGGCGGGGCGCCCTTCACCCTGGCCGCCTACCTCGTGGAGGGGCGGCCAAGCCGCGACCACCTGGCCGCGCGCACGCTCATGCACTCCGACCCCGCCTCCTGGGACGCGCTGCTGGACTGGTGCGCGCGGATCACGGGCGAGTTCATCGCCCTGCAGATCCGCGCCGGGGCCAGCGCCGCCCAACTCTTCGACTCCTGGGCCGGGGCCCTCAGCCCTAAGGACTACCGCGAGCGCGTCGCCCCCCACTCGGCGCGCGCGCTGGAGATCGCGGGTCGGGCCATCTCCCCCACGACGGGCGGGCACGTGCCTCTCATCCACTTCGGCACGGGCACCGCCCGCATCCTGGCGGACATGCGCGCCGCGGGGGCCGACGCCGTCGGCGTGGACGACCGCACGGATCTGGCCTGGGCGATCGGCGAGCTCGGGGGCGAGGGGGCGTGCCCGGTGCAGGGCAACCTCGACCCGGCGCTGCTCGCCGCCCCCTGGGCGGTGCTCGGGCCCGCCGTGGACGCCTGCCTGGAGGCGGGACGCGCCGCACCGGGGCATGTGCTCAACCTCGGCCACGGCGTCCCACCGACGACCGACCCGGACGTGCTCACCCGCATCGTGGCCCGCGCCCACGGCGACGAGGAATGGGAGGGCACGGCCCTCGCGGGCTGGGACGGCCGGGTCGGCACGCCCGGGGCCCCGGCGCCCGACACCGGGGGTGATCGCGCGTGAGCGCGGCAGGGGCCCGCGGAGGGCGCCCATCCCCGGCCTCACCGCCGTCGGAGGTGGACGCGCTCGTCGTCGGCGGGGGCGTCGCGGGGCTGACCGCGGCCTGGGAGCTCACCCGCGCGGGGCTGCGCCCACTGCTCGTGGAGGCGCGCGGGTACACCGGTGGTCTCATCGCGGGCGGTGAGATCGGCGGCGTGGCGATGGACCTGGGCGCCGAGAGCGTCGTCCTGCGGGGTGGGGCCGTGACCACCATGCTCGACGCCCTCGGACTGGAGGCCACCGCCCACCGCGGGCGCCCGGGGCTCTTCCTGCCCCCCATGGCCGGGTCGGGCCCGGAGGTGACCGACGATGGCGCCGGGGGGCACTCCCCAGGCGGCTGGGCCCTCCACCCCTTCCCGCGCGAGGCAATCCTCGGCATCCCCGCCGACCCGCTGTCCGACGACACCATCGCGATCCTCGGCGAGGCGGGGGCCCGCCGCGCCGCCCGCGACGGCGAACTCGCCGCCGGCGTCGGCGCCTCCCCCAGCGACCCGCGCGACCTCGCCTCGCTTGTGCGCGCCCGCATGGGCGAGGCCGTCCTCGATCGGTTGGTGCGCCCCATCGTCGCCGGCATCCACGCGAGCGATCCCGCCGTGCTCGACGCCGACGTCGTCATGCCGGGTCTGCGCGCTGATGTCATCCGCCTCGGCTCGCTCCAGGCGGCGATCCGTGCGCGGCTGGAGGAGCGGCGCTCCCGCCCGGCGGGGCAGCGCAGCGGCGAGGTTTGCGTCGTCGGCGGGATGCACCGGCTCACCGCCGCCCTGCGCGCGGCGATCGAGTCCGCGGGCGGGACGGTGCTCACCCGCTGGGGCGCCCAGGGGATGCGCCTGGAGGACGGCACCGGGATCACCGGCGTGGGCGGGCGGGGCCCTTGGCGCGTGGCGCTGGCCCCCACGGGGCGCGGGGCGACGCCGTCGGACGAGCCCATCGCCGTGGGGGCGCCCCGCGAGGTCCGGGCGCGCCGCGTCGTCCTGGCCTGCTCGGCCCCCGCCGCGCTGCGACTCCTCGCCGGGGCGCCGGGCCTCGACCCCGACGCCCTCAGCATCCCCATCCCCTCCGGCGCGCCGATCGCGCGGTTGACGATCGTCGCCCGCGCGCCGGGGCTCGCCGGGGCGCCGGTGGGCTCGGGGCTGCTCGTCGCGCCGGCGCCCCCATCCTCGGCCCCCTGCCCCGTGGCGCCGAAGGCCCTGTCCCACCTGGACGCGAAATGGCCGTGGATCGCCCAGGGGCTGCGCGACCGTCACGGCGAGGGCGTGTCCGCGCTACGGCTGTCCTACGGGCGGCCGGGCGGGCCGCGGCCCGAGCCCGCCCTGGCCGGGGCTCTCGACGACATCGCCGCCCTAACCGGCGCGCGAATCGATCTCGGTGATGTGTTGGACCATCGCCTCGTCCGCTGGGATGGGACACTTCCACCTGCGATGCCCGACTACCGGCGGCGCACCGCACTCCTGGAGGAGGCCGTCGCGGGCCTGCCGCGCCTGAGCGTCACGGGCGCTTGGGTGGCGGGCACGGGGATCGCGGCCGTCATCGCCCATGCCCGCGAGCGCGCGGCGGGGATGGTCGGGCCGGCCGGCGCTCAGAGCGCCGAGCCCGGAGGACAAGAGGAGGATTGATGACATCCGCTATGCCCGCATCGAGGACGATCCGCCTGGGCACTCGCGCATCCGCCCTGGCCACAGCTCAGTCAGGGATGATTGCCCGCGCTCTGGAAGAGGCCGCGGCGGCCGCCGGGAAGCGAGTGGGGGTCGAGCTCGTGCCGGTGCGCACCCAGGGCGATGTCGACCCCTCCTCCCTGGCGAGGCTGGGCGGGGTGGGGGCCTTCGCCGCCGCGCTGCGCATGGCGTTGCTCGACGGCCATTGCGACCTGGCCGTCCACTCCTTCAAGGACCTGCCGACAGCGCCCGTGGACGGATTGCGCGTCTGGGCGGTGCCCCGCAGGGAGGACCCGTTCGACGCCCTGTGCGCCCGCAACGGCTGGGGCCTGGACGACCTGCCGCGCGGGGCACGGGTGGGAACGGGCTCTCCGCGCCGGGCGGCCCAGCTCCTCCTGCGCCGCCCAGATCTCCGGATCGTCGATATCCGGGGGAATGTGCCGACGCGCCTGTCGCGGGTCCTGGGGGCCGGGGTGTGGCCCGATGGGCCGCTCGGGGCACGCCAGCCCGACCTGGACGGCGTGGTCCTGGCGATGGCGGGGCTGAACCGCCTGGGCCTGACGGCGCACGTCACCGAGGCCTTCGACGAGGACGTCATGCTGCCCGCGGCCGCGCAGGGCGCCCTCGCCGTGGAGGCGCGCATCGACGCCGACCCACTCCTCACATCCTTGCTCACCACCCTCGATCATGCTGCGACGCGAGCCGAGGCGGTCGCCGAGCGGGCCGTGATGGGGGGCCTGGAGGCGGGCTGCGCGGCGCCGGTGGGCGCGCTCGCCCGGGCGGATGAGAGGGGCCTGGTCCTCGACGCCGCGGTCATCTCAGTCAGGGGAACGGAGGCGGTGCGCTCGCGCCTGCGGGCCACCGACCTGGGTGACGCCGAGGCCCTGGGCCACCGCGTTGCCTCCGAGCTGCTGACACAAGGCGCGGGGGGCATCGCCGATCTTCGCGCGACGAAGCCGCATCGGTCTGAGGCGGGGCAGTGAGGCACGACCTGCGCCCTGCCGGGGCGGCCGGCCCGCTGGCCGGGGCGCGGGTGCTCCTGACCCGGCGGGCGGCGGGCGACCGCATCGCCGCCGCGCTGGAGGAGGCGGGGGCGGAGGTCGTCGCGGTGGCGCTAACCGAGACCGTCCCGGGGGACTTTGAGGCGATGGCGCGGGCGCAGGAGCGCCTGGCCTCCGGCGCCTACGCCTGGGTGGTGGTCACGAGCGCGCGGGCGCTGGCGGCGATGAGCCTGGCGGGCGCTCCCGCCTCGACGCGCTTCGCCGCGGTCGGCCCGGGCACTGCCAGGGCATTGGAGGAGGCGATCGGCCGGAGGGCGGATGTCGTCGCCGACGGCGGCGCGGCGGGCCTCCTGCGAGAGCCCCTCCTGGCGGGAGGGCCACAGGGCTCCGGCGCGCTCGGGGAGGGCGCGCGGGACGCGGGCGGCGCGGCGCGCCCGGAGGGGCGCGGGCGCCTGCTGCTGCCGGCCTCGGCGATCGCCGATCCTGCGCTCGCCGACGGCCTTCGAAAGGCCGGATGGCTGGTGGAGGCCGTGCCCGCCTACTCGACGCGGACGGCCCCGGCCGACTCCCTGCCGCCCGGTCTCGCCCGGGCCTGGGGCTCCCCCGCAGGCCCGGCACGGGGCGGCTTCGACGCCGTCGTCCTGCTCGCGGGCTCGGGCGCCCGGGCGCTGCACGAGCTCCTGGGCCCGCCACCCGCACGGCCCGCGGGCGTGGGGCGCCGCACCGCCGTCGTCGCCCTCGGGCCCTCGACCGCGGCCGAGGCGTCCCGGCTCGGGCTCGGCCCGGACGCCGTCGCCGACTCCCCCACGCCGCGCGGCGTCCTGAGCGCCGTCAGCGCCGCCATCTCGATCATCACGGGCCCGCGGCCCACCCGCCCGCACCACGCGCCGACTCCTGAGGAGACCTCATGACCCAGCCAATCCTGCCGAACCCGCTCGACCCCTCGACCTCACCGGCCGCCGGCATCCTGACCAGCAGGGGGGTGCCCGCGCCGGAGCGGCCCGTCATCCGGCCCAGGCGGCTGCGCGCGACGGCGGCGATGCGCGCGCTCGTGGCCCAGACGCGCATCGACCCGGCCCGCCTCATTCAGCCGCTGTTCGTGCGCGAGGGCATTGATGAGCCGCGGCCCATCGAGGCGATGCCCGGCGTCGTCCAGCACACCCTCGACTCGCTGCGGCGCGAGGCGGCGGCCTGCGCGGCCGCGGGGGTCGGGGCGATCGACCTGTTCGGGGTGCCCGAGCGCCGCGATGAGACCGGGTCCGGCGCCTGGGCGACCGAGGGCATCCTCAACCGGGGCGTGGCGGCGGTGCGCGAGGAGGTGGGCGACGCGCTCGTCGTGTGTGCGGACACCTGCCTCGATGAGTTCACGAGCCACGGGCACTGCGGCCTGCTGCGCCCCGAGGGCGATCCGCGCGCCGGCGAGGTGGACAACGACTCCACGCTGGCCTGCTACCAGGCGATGGCCGTGGCGCAGGCGGAGGCCGGGGCGCACATGGTCTCCCCGTCGGGGATGATGGATGGGCAGGTCGCGGCGATCCGGGCGGCCCTGGACGCCACCGGGCACGACGACGTCGCGATCCTGGCCTACTCGGCGAAGTACGCCTCGGCCTACTTCGGGCCGTTCCGGGAGGCGGTGGGCTCCACGCTGACCGGTGACCGGCGCACCTACCAGCAGGACCCGGCCAACCGCCGTGAGGGCCTGCGCGAGGCGATGCTCGACGTCGCCGAGGGGGCGGACATCGTCATGGTCAAACCCGCCGGCCCCTACCTCGATGTGCTGGCCGACGTGGCGGCGGCGAGCCCGGTGCCGGTGGCGGCCTACCAGGTCAGCGGCGAGTTCGCGATGGTGGAGGCGGCGGCCCGGCACGGCTGGATCGACCGCGAGCGCGTCATCGCCGAGTCGGTGCTGGGGATCATGCGGGCCGGCGCGGACACTGTGCTGACCTACTGGGCCCGTGAGATCGCCGAGGGCCTGCGGGGCCCGGGCGCGGCAGGCCGGTGAATCGACTCCGCCCCAGCTCTCCGCATCGCGCGCTCCCCCGCCCTGCCAACCGCGGGGCCGAGCAACTAGGATCATCCCCAAAAGCCGCACGCCAGGAGGCCCGCAATGCCCGACACCACGGCCAACAGCGCCAGCACCGCAGCCAGCCCGACGAGCGCGGCCCTGTTCGAGGCCGCCCGCGCCATCATCCCCGGCGGCGTGGACTCCCCCGTGCGCGCCTTTGGCTCGGTGGGGGGTGCGCCGCGCTTCATCGCCTCGGCCAGCGGGGCCCGCGTGCGCGACGCCGAGGGCCGCGACCTCGTGGACCTCGTGGGCTCCTGGGGGCCGGCGCTCCTGGGTCACGCCCATCCCGAGGTGGTGGCCGCCGTCCAGGAGGCCGCCGCGCGCGGCCTGTCCTTCGGCGCGCCCACCGAATCCGAGACCATCCTGGCCGGGCTCGTGCGCGAGCGCGTCCCCGCGGCGGAGCGCGTGCGCTTCGTGTCCACCGGAACCGAGGCGACGATGACGGCGATCCGCCTGGCGCGCGGCGCCACGGGCCGCGACGCCGTCGTCAAGTTCGCCGGCTGCTACCACGGGCACAGCGACGGCCTCCTGGCGGCGGCGGGCTCGGGCGTGGCCACAGGCGGGCTGCCGGGCAGCGCGGGCGTGCCGGCGGGGATCACGGCGCTGACGATCGTCCTGCCGTACAACGACATCGCCGCCCTCCAGGAGTGCTTCGCCGAGCGCGGGAGCGAGATCGCCGCGGTCATCGTGGAGCCGGCCCCGGCGAACATGGGGATCGTCCCGCCCGCTCCCGGGTTCAATGAGGAAATCCGCCGCCTGACCGCCGCCAACGGCGCGCTCATGATCGCCGATGAGGTCCTCACCGGCTTCCGGGTGGGGCCCGCCGGCTTCTGGGGCCTGGAGGCGATCGACGGCTGGTCCACCGATCTCCCGGATGGCGGCGCGGGGGTCGCGGCCGCGCCATCGTGGCCCGGGGCCGACTGGCGGGAGCGGGCCGCCTGGGTGCCGGACCTGCTGACCTTCGGGAAGGTGATCGGCGGGGGGATGCCGCTGGCAGCCGTTGGCGGGCGCGCGGATGTCATGGATCTGCTGGCCCCGATCGGGCCCGTCTACCAGGCCGGGACCCTCTCGGGGAATCCGCTGGCGACGGCGGCCGGGATCGCGACCCTGCGACTGGCCGACGACGCCGTCTACACCTCCGTGGCCTCCGCCTCCGCGCGGATCCAGGCGGTGGTCTCCGAGGCGCTGACCGCTGAGGGCGTGGCGCACCGGGTCCAGCGCTCCGGCTCGCTGTTCTCGATCATGCTGGGCGCGGATGCGGCCGAGCGCGGGGTGCGGGACTTCGCGCAGGCGCAGGCCCAGGAGGCGCACCGCTTCCCACCGTTCTTCCATGCCTTCCTCGACGCCGGGGTAGCGCTGCCGCCCAGCGTCTTCGAGGCCTGGTTCCTCTCCGCCGCGCACGGCGCGCCGGAGATCGAGGCCATCGCGGCCGCCGCCCCCGCCGCGGCGCTGGCCGCTGCGAGCGCCCGCCCTGGCCGCGGTCAATGAGATTGGCGAGGTTTGAGGATTCCTTTTTCTGACACCACGCGAGATCGTTTATTTTCGCTGGTCAGAGGCCTATGGTTGCCTACGGACCAGGAGCATCGGCCTTCAGGAGCCCGAGCAATCCTCAAACCTCGCCACTTCTACCCCGCTGACTCAGGCCCGCAGCTCCGCGGCGACCAGCTCGGCGAGCTCGACGGCGTTGAGGGCGGCGCCCTTGCGCAGGTTGTCCCCCACGACGAAGAACTGGAGGCCATGGCCGGGCTCGAAGGCCTGGTCAGCGCGCAGGCGGCCCACGAAGGTGCCATCGCGGCCCGCCCCCTTGAGGGGGCTGGGGACGTCCTCGTAAGTGACACAGGGCGCGGCCTCAAGCAACTCACGGGCCCGCTCCACGCTGATCTCCCGCTCAAACTCCGCGTTGACGCTCAGCCCGTGCCCTGAGAACACGGGGATGCGCACGCAGGTGCCAGAGACCAGCAGGTCCGGGATCTCCAGGATCTTGCGAGACTCGTTGCGCAGCTTCTGCTCCTCATCAGTCTCGCCGGAGCCGTCGCCCGCGTCACCGCCAGCCCATGCCACGGCGTTGAAGGCGATGGTGTCCACGTACACGCCCGGCTCCGGGAAGTCCACGGCGCGCCCATCAAGGGCCAGGCCCTCCAGGTCCTGGTCGACGACGGCGCGCACCTGGCCCGCCAGCTCGGCGACACCCGCGCGCCCGGAGCCGGAGACGGCCTGGTAGGTGGACACGATGAGCCTCTTGAGACCGGCCTCCTCGTGAAGCACCTTAAGGGCCGGCATGGCGGCCATGGTGGTGCAGTTGGGGTTGGCGATGATGCCCTTGGGGCGGGTTGCCAGCGCGTGCGGGTTGACCTCGGAGACCACGAGCGGCACCTCGGGGTCCTTCCTCCAGGCTGAGGAGTTGTCGACGACGACAGCGCCGGCCGCGGCGAAGCGGGGGGCGTGCTCGCGGCTGGCGGCCCCGCCGGCGGAGAAGATGGCGACGTCGATCCCCGCCAGATCCGCGGTGGCGACGTCCTCGACCTCGACCCTCTTGCCGCGGAACTCCACGATCGTCCCCGCGCTGCGGGCCGAGGAGAAGAAACGGATGGCGCGGGCCGGGAAGTCGCGCTCCTCCAGCATGGCGCGCATGACGCGCCCCACCTGGCCGGTGGCCCCCACGACGGCGACGACGACCCCGTCACCCGATCCAATGTACTCGTTGACTGGGGCGCTCATCGGCCGGTCCCTCCGTAGACGACTGCTTCCGCGGCATCGGCGTCGAGGCCGAAGGCGGTGTGAACTGCTCGGACGGCGTCGTCGAGGACGGCGTCATCCACCACCACGGAGATGCGGATCTCAGAGGTGGAGATCATGTGGATGTTGACCCCCGTCTCGGACAGGGCATTGAACAGGCGGGCGGAGACGCCGGGGTTGGATCGCATACCGGCGCCGACCAGGGAGAGCTTGCCGATATCCGGGTTGAAGTGCAGGGATCGGAAGCCGAGCTCCTCCTTGGCGGTCTCCAGGGCCTCGCGGGCGGCGGCGGAGTCTCCGTCGGGGCAGGTGAAGGAGATGTTCGTCAGGCCCGTGCCCTCGGCGGAGACGTCCTGGACGATCATGTCGATGTTGGCGTCGGTTCCGGCCACGATAGCGAAGATTCGGGCGGCGGCGCCGGGGACGTCGGGCACGCCGACCAGGGTGATCTTGTCCTGGCTGCGGTCGTGCGCGATCCCAGAGATGACGGGGGCTTCCACGTGGTCCTCCTTGGCGGACGGGCGGGGCCGGGCCTCGGCCCGGGTGGTGATGGCGTGGCGGTGGGCGGCGTCGACGCTGGCCGATGAGGGGGCCCCGGTGCCCTCGGGGGCGACCACGCGGCCCGACAGGCCGTCGAGGATCGGGGCCTCGGCCGCGCTGGGCGCGGGGCGGGGCTGGCGCTCCGCGGCGTCGGCTGCGCCGGCGGCGTCGGCTGACTCAATGTCCGCGGCGACGACCTCGTTGAGGCGCTCGGCGGCGGCCGGCGGCACGAAGGCGCCGGGGCGGGTGCCGTCGTAGATCCAGGTTCCGGTCTTGTCCGAGAAGGAGGAGCGCACATGAAGGGGCACTCCGAAGCGGCGGGCGTACTCGACGGCGCGCAGGTGGAGGATCTTGGCGCCGTGGGCGGCGAGCTCAAGAGTCTCCTCACTGGAGAGCGACTCGACGCGCCGGGCCGTGGGGACGATCCGGGGGTCGGCGGTGAACAGGCCGTCCACATCGGTGTAG
Organism: Actinomyces sp. zg328; assembly: GCF_009829635.1. Lineage (NCBI taxonomy): Bacteria > Bacillati > Actinomycetota > Actinomycetes > Actinomycetales > Actinomycetaceae > Actinomyces > Actinomyces sp. zg328. The sequence continues at coordinate 2,266 of NZ_VWPE01000026.1, read as the reverse complement.
ATCTCGCAGACGTCGGCGTTGAGGGCGGCGGCCAGCGCGACGGCGGTGGTGTCCGAGCCGCCGCGGCCCAGCGTGGTGACATCCTCGACCTCATTGATGCCCTGGAAACCGGCCACGATGGCGATGGCTCCGGTCTGGATGGCGCGGGCGACGCGCTCGGGGAGGACGCCGACGATGGAGGCCCGCCCGTACTTGGAGTCGGTGAGCACGCCGGCCTGGGCGCCGGTGTAAGCGCGCGCGGGCACGCCGAGCTCGTCGATGGCCATGGCCAGCAGCGCCATGGAGATGCGCTCGCCGGCGGACAGCAGGATGTCCATCTCGCGCGCCGGGGGCGTGGCGGTCAGGGCGGCGGCCTGGTCGAGGAGCTCGTCAGTGGTGTCGCCCATGGCGGAGACGACCACCACCACCGTGTTGCCGGCCTCGCGCGTGGCGACGACGCGCTTGGCGACGCGTCGAATCGCCTCGATGTCAGCGACGGATGATCCGCCGTACTTCTGGACGACCAGGGCCATCGGGTTCTCCTCACCTCGGGGCCGCGCCGCTACGGCTGGGCGTGGCCAGGGCCCGCGGGGCCCCTCGGCTCGGCCCACGACGGCGTGGCGTGAGGCCAGCATACGGCCGGTCCGATGACCGGCCGGTTACGTCCCCCATGGTGGGACCGGGGTGGGAGGAGGCCGTGCCCCCGGCACTGCCGTCGTCGCCGGCGATGCGGGAGCGGATGGGAGTGGCGGGATGGGGTCACTCGACGCGGCGACGGCCCTCGAAGGCGCGACCGAGCGTGACCTCGTCGGCGTACTCCAGGTCGGATCCCACGGGCAGGCCCGAGGCGAGTCGGGAGACGGGCACGTCCATGGTGCGCAGCATCCGGGTGAGATAGGCGGCGGTGGCCTCCCCGACGACGTCGGGATCCGTGGCCAGAATGACCTCCTCGACCTCCCCGGAGCCCAGGCGGGCGAAGAGCTCGCGCACGCGCAGGTCATCCGGGCCCACCCCACTGATGGGGTCGATGGCGCCGCCGAGCACGTGGTAGAGGCCCCGGTACTCGCGGGTGCGCTCGATGGCGACGACGTCCTTGGGCTCCTCGACCACGCAGATCACTCGGCCGTCGCGGCGGGGGTCGCGGCAGATCGCGCACTGCTCGGATTCGGCGATGTTGCCACAGGTGGCGCAGAATCGCACGCGCGCCTTAACGGCTCGCAGGGCGTCGATGAGCCGCTCGACCGAGGCCGAGTCGGCGGCCAGGATGTGGAAGGCCATGCGCTGGGCGGATTTGGGACCGACGCCGGGAAGCTCGCCGAACTCGTCGATGAGGTCCTGGACGGCGCCTTCGTAGACAGCGGGCACGCCTCAGCGTCCTTCCTGAGTGACAGTGACCTCTTCCAGGACGGTGGCGCCCAGAAGCCGCTTGACGACCTCGAGGCCCACGACGCCGGCCTCCTCAGCGTCCTCATCATCCTCGCTGGGGGTGTCGTCCTCCGGGGAGACGGCCGGCGCGCCGGCGCCTCCGGGGGCGCCCAGCGCACTGGTGCCCGCGGCGGCGCCCGCCTGCCCCGACCGGTTCTGGCCGGGCAGGGCCTGGCCACGGGCGGCGGCACGCGCGGCGGCAACGGCAGCGGAGACGCTGGGAGCGGGCGTCCAGGTGTCCGCGTCCTCGGGGGCGGCACCCTCGTCCGCGGGCTCGTCGGGGATGGGCACGCCGTCGGAGAAGGAGGAGGGGCCGTCCCAACTGACCGTCGGGCGCGGGATCTCGGGCAGGGCGTGGAGGCGGTGGACGGTGGCCAGCGGGGCGTCGTCCTCAAGGGAGGGGGAGTCCGGGGCCGGGACGGCGGCGGGCTCCGCGGGGGCCTCGGGCGGGGGGGCGTCCCAGGCGCTGCCCACGGGGGCGGCCGAGGGCCGCGGAGCGGAAGCGGGCGGCTCCGCCCGCGGCGCGGCGGCTGGTGACACCGGCTCAGACTTGGCGGCCGCGAGCGCGCCACCGGGGATAGCAACCTCGCCCCACCCGTCGTCGCCGACGGCGCGGGCGGGCGGGACGGGCGCGGACGGCGGCGCGGGGGCGCTGGGCTCCCCCGGTGACGGCGCACTCCCGCTCGGGCTGCTCGGCGCTCCGCCCCGGCCGGGAGCGCTGGATTCGGGGTTGAGGCCCCTCGGGGGCTCGGGGGCCTCGCCCATCGGGGGTTCCGGCCCGAAGGGGGCGGGCTCATCCCAGGCGGTGGGGGCGGCCTGGCGGCTGGGGCGCCCAGCCGGGGCGGCGGGGGCGCTCTGGGCG
>NZ_VWPE01000025.1:0-23852 GCF_009829635.1 Actinomyces sp. zg328 | reverse complement strand
CGCGGAGCCCGTCTCCGGCGCGGGCGGCGTCGGCAGCGCGCCCCACGCGCCGAGCGCCCCCGGCTCCCCGGTGGCCGCCAGTGCCCCGGGCACCCCTGGCGCCGCCGCGGCCCCGACCGCCCAGCCCGAGCAGCTCGTGCCCGCCATCCCGTCCGGCGCGGGGAGCCGCCGCAAGCCCGAGCCGATGATGGAGGACATCCCCGCCCCCGACCTCGAGGGTCCCTACCCCGAGCTCGAGATCAAGCCCGTCATGCCCGTCTACGGTCCCAAGGACGCCGTCCTGCGCTACTCGCGCTCGCTGGCCAGGCTCGGCGCGGACCTGGATGGGTTCGTCGTCGCCGACCGCGTGGCCGCCGGCGGGGTCCTCGAGGCCGACTGGCCGGGTCCCGCCAACCTGCAGATCGAGACCGCCTTCCTGCGCGCCCACGCCAAGCGCCTCCTGCGCGACCACCAGGGCGCCATCCGTGAGCGCCACCGCATGCGCTCCTCCATCGGGGCGCGCGACGGCGAGCTCGGCTTCCTGCGCCTGGACATCCTCAGCCTGTGCGACGAGTTCGCGGCCGACGCCCAGGACACCCCCGAGGGCGAGAGCCTCGACGCCGTCCGCGCCGCCGCCCTGTCCGAACGCGCCCATCACTACCTGGAGGCCCTGTGGGGGCTCGTCCAGGACTCCCTGGAGCGCCTCGGCGCGCTGGAGCGTGCCGGCAAGCGCGACAGCGCCGTCCAGGGCACCGAGCACCGTCGCCTCGTCCAGATGGGCAACACCGCCGCCGATCTCGCCCGCGTCCTCTCAGCGCTGTCCGACCCCGATGGCGCCGATGCCGCCATCGCGCTCTTCGAGTGGATCCTCGATGCCGTCCCCGAGGGGTTCCACGGCGACCATCCCGCTGACGACCTCGACCTCCTGCGGGCCCGGCGCCTCAACGAGGCCGGCTTCCCGCATCGCGCCAGCGCGCTGGCCGACGCTGTCCTGCGCCGTCACGACCGCGCCCCCGTGCTCGCCGCCGTGAACGCCCGCACGATCCTCGCCGAGACCACCGCCGCCGATCACGCCACCAACGTCTCGCTGGAGCAGCGGCGCCAGGCGGCCGACGCGCTCACCGCCCTCAAGGCCCCCGTGAGCGGCCCACTGGCCACGGTCTCACTGGGCCGCGCCCTGGCGCGGGACGGCCGTACCGCCGAGGCCGTCGAGGCCTTCTCCACGGCCCTGTCAGAACTGGGCGCCGTCGACGCCACCGGCGTCGAGCTCTACATCCGGGGCCTGCTCGCCTCCGCGCAATCCGACATCGGGCAGAACCGGGGAGTCGTCGACAACGCCACCGCCGCCGCCCGGCTCCTCGTGCGCGACGGCCACGTGGGCAGGGCCATCGAGCAGCTGACCACCGCCGCGAGGGCCGCCGCCGACCTCGGCGACAACGCCACCGCCGCCGACCTGCACCGTCAGATCGCCGACCTCCATGGCACCGGCACCGAGGACGGCAAGCGCCACCGCTCCCGCTGCCTTCGCCAGGCCGCCCGCGCCATCGTCGACGCGCCCAGCCGGGACGAGGCCGTCGAGCATCTTGATGAGGCGCGCGTCCTCATGGAGGAGTCGCGCGAGCTGCTCGTGGAGTCCTTCTCCGGGAAGGATCGGGCCTGGGAGCGCGGCGCCTGGCACAACGCCTACGCGTTCATCCTGGGGCGCGCCGGCCATGACTCGGAGGTCGTCCCGTACTGCGAGGCCGCCGTCGAGGGATTCATGGCCAAGGACGACCGCCAGGCCGCGGCGGAGCCGCTGACCCGCATGATCCGCGCGCTCATCGAGCTCGATGAGCGCGATCAGGCGCGCCGCGCCTGCGACCGCCTCCGCGAGCTCCTGGCCGATCCGCGATGGGAGGGCAGTGACGCGCTGGCCTTCGTCGATGAGGTGGCCCCGGGGCTGGCCTAGTGGGCGACGCGGTCGCCGGCGGGGCGGGGGAGCGTGGGCAGGGCCACCGATGAGCGAGGCGGATACGGCGCGGACCGCATGACAGAGCACGCGAACTGGAGGACCATGGTCCCTGTGGGGGTGTCGCCGCCCCCCACCGCGCACCGAGCACAGGGAGTTCTCATGGCCATCGCCACCTCGCACCGCTTCTCCTCCGACGATCTGCCCGTAGAGGCGGGCCGCTACCGGCTTGTCGCCTCGCCGTCATGCCCCTGGTCGCGCAGGGTCCTCATCGCCCGGCGCGTGCTGGGCCTGACCGAGGCCCTCCCGCTGTCCATGTGCTATGGCCGGGGGGAGGACGGCTTCTGGGAGCTCACCGGCCCCGATGGCGAGCCCGGTACCGACGCCGTCCTGGGCGCCCGCTCCCTGGCCGAGGTTTACGCCGCTACCCCCGGTTACACCCCGCCACCCACTGTCCCGGCCCTCGTGGACACCACCACCGGGCAGGTCGTGTCCGACGACTCCGGCACGCTCCTGTTCGACCTCGCCACAGCCTGGTGGGACCTGCGCGGGGCCGGCGCCCCCGACCTCTACCCCTTGAACCGCCGCAACTCCACTGACGCCTGGGACGAGTGGATCGGCAAGCACATCAACCGCGGCCACGGAGTCGCCACCCACTCCAAGGATGAGGCCAAGGCGGCCGCGGCCGCGCAGGGCGTGCTCGTGGCCTTCGACGTTGTCGACACGATGCTCGCGCGCGCCACCCGCATGCACCCCTCCCGCGAGGGCGGCATGACACTGGTGGATCTGCCGCCGCTGTCCTCGATCGTGTCCATCGGCCAGTTCCTGTGCGGCACCGAGCCCACCGGCTCCGACATCCGCCTGTTCACCACCGTCCAGGCCTACGAGTACGGCGGCCGCCAGGCCTACCCGGGCGGCGAGGCGCCCCAGATCAGCTTCTGGCCGGCCCTGTCGCGCTGGTTCCGCGCCCTGGAGCAGCGCCCCGGCTGGGTCAGCTCCGACGAGCGCGGCGCCCTGGGGCTGTAAGGCGAGGGGCGACCACTCTCCGGCAGCAGCGCTCATCGGGCGGGTCTTCACGGCCTGGCGCGACCGCGAAACAGCGCACCGGGAGGCTCGGTCGCGCGGAAAGTGCGCCGTCCGGTTCCCTCCGGGACGAGGACTGCACGCTCATCCGCGGATGATGCCGTCAAGATCCGCAGAATTTCAACGTTTCTCGTGCTGGGGCGTCAGTTGTGCATCTCTCCCATGTGCAAACGAGCCCGGTGTGCACATGGGAGAGATGCGCTGAGTGCGGGTTCTCATGGAAAAGCCTGGAATCATGCGGATCGTTCGTTGAACTGGGCGAGGTGAGCGTGCAAGGCGCCCTGCGATGCGGAGGTAGGGCGGCGGTCGGGCGGTCGTGGTGCGCCCAACCGTGTCCCGGCGCTCCTCCGCACCCATCACTCATCTGCTCAGGACGGGGTTGTACAGCAGGCGGTTGGGGGTGGTCGGGCACTCGTCGCCCACCATCATGGGCGCGATGAGGCGGTCCGCCCGCAGGTCCTCCAGCCGCTCCACCACGCGCTCGCGCAGGCTCCACGGGTCGATCGTGTTGAGGTAGATTTTCGTGCCGCCCTCGAAGCCCGCCAGCGTGGAGACCCTCCACTTCAGCGTCACATGCCACGGCATGGGCTGATCGACGTCGATCGGCTTGTGGTGCCACTCCTCATTGCTCGGCACGTCCGCCCCTGTGGCGGCGTGCAGGGCGTGCAGGAGATCGGCTACGGCATCGACCTCCTCCCGGCTCATCCGCCACGGCTCGCAGATCGCCGACGTTGAGTACACCTCCAGCGTGGGGTAGCGGTGCCCGAAGCCCGCGAAGGCCACCGCGTGCTCATTCGACGCCACGAGCAGCCCCTGGTAGGCGGCGTAATCCACCGCCATCTCGTTGTACAGGTTCGGGTTGGCCCGCACTTTCTCCAACTCCAACTGGGCGGAGACCCCGCGCTCATCGATGGCCACGAGCTGCTTGTGCAGGTGATCGAAGGAGGCGCCGGCAGGCCGCAGCCAGTTCTGGAAGACCGCCACGTAGCGCACCCACCGGTTCGTCTCGTACAGGTCGTGCGCCGCGGCAACCGCCAGGCGGATGTAGGCGCGGTGCTCGGTCACGCTGAGCGTTCCCGAGCCCGCCAGGCCGGCTGAGTCGACCGCGTCGTCGGTGAAGTGCCGGCGCCCCACGATGACGTCGTGCCCGCCGGCGAAAAAGGAGGCCAGGTAGGCGCGGCGCTCCGCGGGCCCCCAGGTCTCCCACACTGCGGGCTCCGTCCCGGAGGCGCGCAGTTTGGCGCGGGCGATGGATGCCGCGTGCTCGGCTCCGGCCGGATCGGCGAGATAGGCCTCCATGCGCTCGCGGGCGGCGTCGGGGATCTCGAAGCCGTGGTTGGCGCGCCAGTAGTCGAAGGAGACGATCTCGAAGAGGTTGGGGATGCGCCGAAACTCCGCCGTCGTCGTGGCCAACTCTGAGGCTGGGACGCCGTCGATCCGTTCGAAGCCCCCGCCGGCCCCGATGACGACGCGCGACTTCTCCGGCGGGGTCTCCAGGTAGCGGCCCGAGCAGAAGGCGCAGGCGCGCTCGCGCTCCCCGGGCGCCAGCGGATGGCGCTCGGCGACGGGATGGGCGATGGGCCGGTTCCCGCGCCCGGGCACGGTCCACACCTCCGTGCCGGTGAAGGGGCTGATCTGCTTGACAGTCCCGTCGGCCATGCGGGTGAGCGGCTCGGCTGCGGGGGAGTACGGCATGAGCATGGCCCCATTCTGACCCGTCCGTCCACCCCCGGAGCGGGAACGAGGAGGGGAAGCGGTCTGCCCGGCGGCTCCGGATGCTCAGCGGTTGCCGTCGGCTGTGGCCACGATGATCGTCAGGGCCGCCAGGCTGTCCGTCATGGCGCGCAGGGGCTCGCCTGGGGCATTCTCATCGGTGATCTCCTTGATCCGCCGGTATAACCCGCTCCAGCTCAGGCCCGTGCGCTCGCTGGGAAGCACCGCCCTGCCCAGGCCCAGCCCCTTGAGGATCGACAGTAGAACCTGATCGGCTGCCGTGGCGGGCCGCTCCCCGGCGAGGACCGCGATGAGGCGGTCCACGATCCCGGCCCCCGGCTCGGGGGTGGGGCCGGCGTCCTCGGGGGCGCCGTTGTTATCGGACTTGGCGGGCCCGGCCGCCCCATGCTCGGCGATGACGCCCTTCACGGAGCGCTCCCCGCGCCCGATGGCGGAGGAGAACCGAATGCCCTCCCCGGCGGGGAGTTGGGAGAGGACGTGGTCGAGGATGGGGTTGTTGGTCGGCGCGTTGTCGATGACGCGCATCATGGGGTCCCGGCCCGGGGTGAGATCGAGTCTGCCAGCGAGGAGGAGGTCGGCGAGCACCGCGCCGCGCAGCCCGTAGATGCCGCGCAGGGCCCAGTCCCCGCAGCGCCCGCTGTTCCCGCTCAGGATCGAAAGCAGCTGTTCAGAGATCAGCATGCCCACACGTTATGACGAATTCCTCGGGGCCTCCTCATCCTCCCGACGGAATCTCAGGGCGCGCTCACCGCGCTCCACGCGTATCACTCAAGTCGCGGCGGCGGCGCTCCGAGTGCGGGCGCTGATGACGCCGACGGCGCTGCTGATCGAGGCGATCGCCTCCTTGATCGCGCCGGTGACCGGGGCCTGCTCCGCGATCTCCTTGATGCGCTGGGCGAGTCCGGAGCGGCGCAGGCCCGTGCGCTCAGCCCTCAGGATCCTCCAGGCCGCATCGGTGGACTGAAGCAGCGTCAGGAGCGCGCTGTCCTGGGCGTCCGGGGCGCGGGTCCCCGCTATCTCGCCGTAGAGCCGCTCCCGCAGCTCGGCCTCCGGGCGGGGGTCGCGGGTAGGGAAGGCGGGAACGGCCGACGGCGCGGCGCCCGTTGGTGCCGCGGGCTCCGCGGGCTCTGCGGCGGCGCCGGGCGTGGCGCCAGTGCTCTTGGTCAGGACTCCGGCCTTGACGAGGGAGGTCCCGGCGGCGTCGTGGGGGCGCAGGTCGTCCCAGGTGAGCGCGGAAGAGATGCGCTTGCCGTTCTTGGCCGACAGGACGGCCAGGGCGTCGTCGAGCACGGGATGGCCCGTGGGCGTGGCGTCCACGATGCGCATCCGTGGGCGGCGCGCGGTGCGGGCGGTGTCGGCCTCGATCCGGCCGGCCAGCATGAGGTCGGACAGGAGGGCCCCGCGCAGCATGAGGTCGTTGTCGCTCGACCAGCCTTCGGGCCTCCCCGAGTCCTCAGTGAGCAGTAGGAGCAGCGACTCGACGATCAGCACGGACTCAGGCTAGGGGCGGGCCATCGCGGCGTGCCTCGGCCGATCAGCCGATCCGTCCTCCTACCACCGGACGACGTGGGGCAACGCGGGTGGGGAGGGCGCGGGCGCGCACCGCTCGCTGAGGTGATGCGCGCCGCCCTTGAGCCCCTGGAGGGCGAGGTCTGGGATAGTGCGGCCGGAGGCGCCTCCACGCCGGGAGCCCTGCGGCGGCGCGATGGCGTCGCAGCCGTGGGATCCGGGAACCACAGGCGCCGAGGCGCCCGGGCGCGGTCCGATTCTGTGGAGGAGCGCGCCCAAAGGGCCCTCGATGGGCTCACCCTCGGAGAGTGGGCATGGTGCCCGCGGGGCCGAGCGCCCCCGATCCCGAGGAGATCCCCATGAAGAACGCCCTTCTCACCCTCCACCGCGCCTGGGGCCTGGCCCATCCCGGCGCCGAGCACGCCCTGCTGACCGGGCCCATCGCCGCTGCCCTGGAGCGCGCCGAGGCCGCATCGCGCACCATCCCCGACGGCGGGGCGGACCCGGCGGGGGAGGCCGGCATGGCCACCGCCGAGTACGCCATCGGCACTCTCGCCGCGGCCGCCTTCGCCGGGTTGCTGCTGGCGATCATGCGCTCAGGGAGCTTGAGGGGCGTGCTGCAGTCCCTCATCGAGTCGGCGCTGTCGGTCGGATGAGCGCCGCGCAGCCGCTGCCGCGCGCCCGCAGGCCGCCCGCGCCCCGGGGCGAGTCCGGCATGGCGACGGCGGAGCTCGCGGTCGCCATGCCCGCCGTCGTCATCGTCCTCCTCCTGGCCCTCTCCGCGCTCGCGGCGGGCGCCGCGCAGATGCGCATCACCGACGCCGCCCGCGTGGGCGCGCGCCAAGCGGCCATCGGCGCCGATCCGCTGGCTGGCGCGAGCGCCGTCGCCCCCACCGGGTCCTCCATAGCGGTGGGGGCCGCGGGGGACCTCACCTGCGTGAGCATCAGCCGCGCCGCTCCCGGGCCCCTCGGGCGCGCGGGGCTCACGTTGCGGGCGCGGGCCTGCGCCTTCACCGAGCCGGGCGGTGATGGGCCGTGAGGCGCGGCTGTGGCCGGAATCCCTGGGTGGGGCGGCTGGCCCGGCCGGGCCCGTCGAGGCGCTGGGGGAGGCCCTTGGCGGATGAGCGGGGTGAGGGGACGGTCCTCATGGCTGGCGTCATCGGGGTGATCCTGGCGATCACCCTGGGCCTGAGCGGGCTCATGCGCGCGGAGGGGGCGGCCGGCCGGGCGCGGACCGCCGCTGATATGGCCGCGTTGGCCGGGGCGACCGCCCTGAACTCGATCGTCGCGCCGGGCGATCCCTGCGCCGCGGCGCAGCGCCTCGCCTCCGCCAATGGTGCGACTCTCGACTCCTGCCGGGTTGAGGGTGAGGACGTCATCGTCGGAGTCTCGGTGGATGTGACGGTCCTCGGGGTGCCCCGTCAGGCGCGCGCCCATGCCCGAGCCGGCCCCGTCGACGCCACCCTCGCCCCATAGCCCCGCCCTATAACCGAGACCGGTCGAAAACAGCCGCGAGACCGGTCGAAAACAGGACCGAGACCGGTTCTCGGGCCAGAGGAACGGCATACGGGTCGGACTACGAGCCGCGGCGTGAAGAATCCGCAGGTAGGGCCATGACCGCTGGTCAGACCGCTGCGTCGCGGCCCGACTCGGCGCCCTTGCGCGGGCCCTCAGTCGGAGACCAGCTCCCGGCCGGCGAACTGGGCGGCGTGCAGTCGGGCGTAGGCCCCACCGCGCTCCAGCAGCTCGGCGTGACGGCCCTGCTCCACGATGTCGCCATGCTCCATAACGAGGATCGTGTCGGCGTCGCGGATCGTGGACAGGCGGTGCGCGATGACGAAGCTCGTCCGGCCCTCGCGCAGCCGGTTCATCGCCCGTTGGACCAGCAGCTCCGTGCGGGTGTCCACCGAGCTCGTGGCCTCATCGAGGATGAGGACAGCGGGGTTGGCGATGAAGGCGCGCGCGATCGTCAGCAACTGGCGCTCACCAGCGGAGATGTTCGCGGCGTCCTCCTCCAGGGGCGTGTCGTAGCCCTGCGGGAGGGCCTTGATGATGTGGTCGACGAAGCACGCCTCGGCGGCCGCCTCCACGTCCTCGTCCGATGCCCCGGGCCGCCCGTAGCGGATGTTCTCGCGGATCGTCCCCTCGAACAGCCACGGGTCCTGCAGCACCATCCCCGTCCGACGGCGCGCCTCATGGCGCGTCATCGACGCGATGTCCCGGCCGTCCAGGGTGATGCGGCCCCCGTCGAGCTCGTAGAAGCGCATGAGCAGGTTGACCAGGGTGGTCTTCCCGGCGCCCGTCGGCCCGACGATCGCCACGGTGTGGCCGGGCTCCACGCGCAGGGAGAGGTCTCGGATGAGCTCGGTGTCAGGCGAGTAGGAGAAGCGGGCGTGCTCCACCTCGATGACGCCGGCGTGGACCGCGCCCCCGACCGCGCCGTCGGGGCCCCGGTCCTCGCCGTCCGCCACGGCGTCCTCGGCCTGCCCGGCCTGCCCGGCCTCGGCGTCCGGGATCTCCTCCTCGGCGTCGAGCAGCTCGAAGATGCGCTCGGCCGAGGCTGTGCCGGACTGCACCGAGGTGGCCATCCCGCCGAGTTCGCCCAGCGGCTGGGAGAACTGCTGGGAATACTGGATGAAGGCCTGAACGCTGCCCAGGGTCAGCGACCCCGAGGCCACCATGATCCCGCCGACCACCGCGATCGCCACATAGGAGACATTCGAGATGACCAGCATGAGCGGCATCATGATGCCGGAGAGGAACTGCGCGCGCAGCGCCGATCGGTAGAGCGCGTCGTTCTCCTCGGCGAAAGCGTCCCGCACCGTCTGCGTGCGCCCATACACCCGCACGAGGGCGTGCCCGGAGAAGGACTCCTCCACGCGCGTGTTGATGCGGCCCGTGCGCGCCCACTGGTGGGTGAAGGCCTTCTGGGAGCGCGGCCCGATGATGCCGAACACCCCGCCCATGAGCGGGATGATGACGAGCGCCACCAGCGCCAGCTTCCAGGAGATCGACAACATCATCCCCATGACGCCGATCACCGTGAGGAGCGAGGTCAGCGCCCTGGACAGCGACTGCTGGAGGGTGTTGGTGACATTGTCGACGTCGTTGGTGACGCGGGAGAGCATCTCGCCGCGCTGCATCTGGTCGAAATAGGACAGCGGAAGGCGGTGGATCTTGGTCTCCACCTGCTCGCGCAGCCGGAACATGGCGGTCACGGTGATGCGGTTGAGCAGGAGGCCCTGCAGCCACATCAGGAGAGCGGAGGCCACGTACAGCACGAGGACGGTGGCGAGGATCGTGCCGAGGCGGTCGAAGTCGATGCCCTGGCCCGGCCGCAGGTCCATCGCGGCGGCCATGTTCGCCATATCGGTTTCGCCCGCCGCGCGCAGGCCCTCGACCACCTCGGCCTTCGTGGCGCCCGGGGGCAGGCGCGAGGAGATGACGCCCTCGAAGATGACGTTCGTGGCGTTGCCCAGCACCTTGGGCGCGGCCACGGACAGGACGATCCCGGCGACGCTCGCCACCGTGATGATCGCCAGCGTCCCCTTGAAGGGTGACAGCAGGCCGATCATGCGGCGGAAGGAGGGCCAGAAGGCCTGTGCCCTGCCCGGGGGCGGGCCGGAGTGCCAGTCATCGGAAGAGGCTTGCGCCGCGGCGGCGAGCCTGAGGTCCTCCTCGCTCAACTCGTCGGCGCCCGTCGCGCGGGCGCGGTCTGCCCGCTCGTCGCTCTTGTCGCGGCTCATGCGGCCACCTCCTGTCCGAGCTGGGAGGAGACGATCTCCTGGTACACCTCACAGGTGGCCAGCAGTTCCTCATGGGTGCCGGTGCCGACGAGCCGTCCGCCGTCGAGCACGAGGATCTGATCGGCGTCGGTGACGGTGGTGATCCTCTGGGCGACAACGATCTTCGTGACCCCCGCCGTGGCGGGCGCGAGGGCCGCGCGCAGGCGGGCGTCAGTGGACACGTCGAGCGCGGAGAAGGAGTCGTCGAAGATAAGGATGTCCGGGCGCCGCACGAGGGCGCGGGCGATGGCCAGGCGCTGGCGCTGCCCGCCGGAGACGTTCGTGCCTCCCTGGGCGATGGATGCCTCCAGCCCGCCGTCCATCTCCTCCACGAAGTCGCGGGCCTGGGCGACCTCCAGGGCGGCCCATAGCTCGTCGTCGGTGGCCTCCTCGCGGCCGAGCCGCAGGTTCGTGGCGACCGTGCCGGCGAAGAGGAAGGGCTTCTGGGGGACCAGGCCGAGGGTGGCCCACAGGGCCTCGGGCTCAGCGCGGCGCACGTCCACGCCGCCCACGAGCACCGCCCCGTCGGTGGCGTCGACGAGCCGGGCCAGGAGCGCCACGAGCGTGGACTTGCCCGAGCCGGTGGAGCCGACGATCGCCGTCGTCGACCCGGGGGTGACGCGGAAGGAGACACCGGTGAGAACAGCCGCCTCGGCGCCGGGGTAGGCGAAGGTGACGTCGCGCAACTCCACGCCGCCGGGCTCCGGGAAGGCGGTGACGGCACCCTCCGCGACGGTCAGCGACGGGTCGACGGCCAGGACCTCACTGATGCGCTCGGCGCACACGGCCGCGCGCGGGATCATCATCGTCATGAAGGAGGCCAGGACGATCCCCATCAGGATCTGCATGAGGTAGGCCATGAAGGCGATGAGGGTGCCGACCTCCACCTCCCCCGAGCCCACGCTATGCCCGCCGTACCAGATGACGCCGACGATCGTGACATCCAGGACAAGCATGACCAGCGGGAACAGGGTGACGAAGAGGCGGCCCACGCGCTCGCCCACCCATGCCATGTCATGGTTGACGATGGCGAAGCGCTCGGTCTCGGCCCCCTCGCGCACGAAGGCGCGCACCACGCGGATGCCGGTGAGCTGCTCGCGCAGGACCCGGTTGATGCCGTCGAGCCGGTCCTGGTAGGAGCGGAAGAGCGGCACCATGCGCCGCACGATGAGGCCGACGATCACCAGCAGGACCGGCACACTCACGGCGATGAGCCAGGCGAGCCCCGGGGCGCGCGTGACCGCCATGATGATGCCGCCCACCGCCATGATCGGCGCCATGACGAGCATGGTGCAGCCCATGAGGACGAGCATCTGGACCTGCTGGACATCATTGGTGTTGCGGGTGATGAGGGAGCCGGCGCCGAAGGAGGTGACCTCCCGCTCGGAGAAGGAGCCGACCCGGTGGAAGATCTTGGCGCGCAGGTCCCGCCCCAGGCCCATAGCTGATCGCGCCGCCAGGTAGGTGGCGAGCATGGTGCAGGCGCCCTGGGCGGCGCTCACGGCGAGCATGATTCCCCCGGTGCGCCAGATGAAGCCGGTGTCGCCGGCGGCCACGCCGCGATTGATGATGTCCGCGTTGAGGGTCGGCAAGTAGAGCGACGCCATGACCTGCGCGAACTCGAGGACCAGCACGCAGGTCAGGAGCCCGTAGTAGGGGCGCAAGTGCGTCCGCAGCAGTTGTATCAGCACGTGAGCGAGCCTAGACCCCTGACACCGTGTCAGGGCAAGGGGCCGCCTAGGCCCAGCTGGGGGGCGAATGGCACGCTCACAAGAGCGCTCGGGGTAGTTCGTCGTTGGAATGACGCGGATTGCGATGAGGCGCGAAATCTCCCGTGTGCATTCGAGAGGAGAATGCACACGGGAGTCTCCGTTGGAGACAAACTCCAACGTGATTGCAACGAAAAGTCAGGGTGTGGGTAAGGCTGAGCGTGCCGACCGCGCGGCCCGGGCGAGCAGGCGCAGCAGGGCGATGGCGCCGGCCTTGTCCAGGGGCTCGTTGTTGTTGCCGCATTTGGGGGACTGGATGCAACTGGGGCAGCCGGTGGCGCAGCGGCACTGGGTGATGACGTCGAGCGTGGCCTCCAGCCAGCGCGCCCCGGCGCGGTGCCCGCGCTCCGCGAAGCCCGCGCCCCCGGCGGCGCCATCATGGACGAAAACGGTGGGGCGCATGGTCTGGGGGTGCAGGGCGGTGGACAGCCCGCCGATGTCCCAGCGGTCGCAGGTGGCCAGAAGGGGGAGGATGCCGATGGAGGCGTGCTCGGCGGCGTGCAGGGCACCGGGCAGCCGAGCCGGGGTGACGCCGGCGGCCTCGCAGGTCTCGAGAGGGATCGTCCACCAGACGGCGGCGGTGGGCAGGACGCGCTCGGGCATGTCCAGCGGGTGCTGGGAGACCACGTCCATGTGGGGCAGGGCGAGCTTGTTGTAGCCGGTGACTTGGCTGGTGACCTCCACGCTTCCGAGGCTCCAGGTGAGGCCGTCGCCCCAGGCCTCGGCGTGCCGCTCGGCGAGGATGCGCACGCTGGAGCGCTCACGGGCCCGGGTCCGGTAACCCACGGCCAGGCGCGGGGTGACGATGGCGGCCTCCTCGGTGAGCTCCTCGACGACGTAGGCGCGCCCCTGGTGCATGTAGACGGCGCCGGCATGGAGGGAGGAGTCGGCGCTGGCGCCAGGCGCGGTGCCGATGACGGTGCCGGAGGTGGACTCGACGATGGGGATCTCGGGCGGGCCGTCTCCGCGCAGGTTGGTGAGGTCCTGGGGGCGCCCGGGCAGGGCGGCGTTCCAGAACCAGCCGGTAGGGCGCCGCCGCAGGGCCCCGCGTTCGGCGAGGTCGGCCAGGAGGCTCTCATCGGGCAGGCCGAAGAGGTCGAGGTCGGCCTCGCGAAGGGGAGACTCGGAGGCGGCCGCGCACAGGTGCGGGGCGAGGACGTAGGGGTTGGTGGGGTCGAAGACGGTGGCCTCGGGGGCGGTGAGGACGTCCTCGGGGTGATGGACGAGGTAGGCGTCGAGGGGGTTGTCGGAGGCGATGAGGACGGCGACGCCGGGACTGCCCGCGCGTCCGGCGCGCCCGGCCTGCTGGCCCAGTGAGACGCGGGTGCCGGGCCATCCGGCGATGAGGACGGCGTCCAGACCGGTCACGTCGATGCCCAGTTCGAGGGCGTTCGTGGTGGCCAGGGCGCGCAAGCGGCCCTGGCGCAGGTCCGTTTCCAGGGCGCGGCGCTCCTCAGGCAGGTAGCCGCCCCGGTAGGCGGCGACGGCGTCGGCCAAGCCGGCCAGTGGTGGGCCGGAGCGGGTGAGGATGCGGCGCGCGTGCTCGGCGACGATCTCCGCGGAGCGGCGCGAGCGCACGAAGACGAGGGCCTGGGCTCCGGCGCTGAGAAGGTCGACGAGGACCTCGGATGCTTCGGCGGTTGCCGAGCGGCGCGGAGAGGGTGGGTTCGGGGCGCCGGGGGTGTCGGCGGTGCCCGGGTCGGGGGCGGCTGTGGAATCGGCGGGGCCAACGCCCCACGGATCGATGAGGGCGGGCTGCCAGAGAGCCAGTGCGCGCTCCCCGGCGGGGGCTCCGTCATCCGTGATGGCGACGACGTCGGCGGGTGGGGCCCCGATGAGGCGCGCGGCGGTGAGGGCGGGCTCGGCGGCGGTGGCCGAGGCGGCGAGGACCGTGGGGCCC
The DNA here is from genome assembly GCF_009829635.1 of Actinomyces sp. zg328. Lineage (NCBI taxonomy): Bacteria > Bacillati > Actinomycetota > Actinomycetes > Actinomycetales > Actinomycetaceae > Actinomyces > Actinomyces sp. zg328. The sequence continues at coordinate 10,145 of NZ_VWPE01000025.1, read as the reverse complement.
GGGGAGTCCGGGCTCAGGCGGCGGGCGAGGCGCAGGAGGCGGCGCAGGACGAGGGCGACATGTGCCCCGATGACGCCCCGATAGGCGTGGCACTCGTCGACGATGATGTAGCGCAGCGAGCGCAGGAGGCGGGCCCAGCGCTCATGGCCGGGCAGGAGGGAGAAATGGAGGAAGTCGGGGTTGGTCAGGACGATGTCGGCGTGGGCGCGGGCCCAGTCGCGCTCGGGCAGGGGAGTGTCCCCGTCGCAGGTGCTGGAGCGCAGGGTGAGGCGCGGCGCACCCGCGACACCTGCCTGGACGGCCTCGATGCGGGCGGAGAGGCGGTCGAGGGCGGCGGCCTGGTCGGCGGCGAGGGCCTTGGTGGGGGCGAGGTAGAGGGCTGTGGGGCGGCGGCCGTGAGCGGAGATGCGGTGGCTGGTCCCCTCCGCGTGAGCGGCGCGCTGGGCGCTGAGGATGTCGGAGACGGCGGGGAGCCAGGCGGCCAGTGACTTCCCAGAGCCAGTGCCGGTGGCGATGACGGTGTGGTGGCCGGCGTGGAGAGAGTTGGCGGCCTGGGCCTGGTGAGTCCAGGGCCGAGGGATGCCGGAGGCGGCCAGGGCGGCGACGAGGGCCGGGTCGGCCCAGGACGGCCAGTCGGCATGGCGGGCCGGCCGGGCGGGCGTGCGCTCGAGGTGGACCAGTCTGCCGTCGCGCGCGCCGATGGTCTCCAGCAGCGCGGTGAGGTCGCGCGCGGGTGGAGGCGCGGCCGGTATGGGCGCTGCGGGTGGCTCAGGACTCACCGCACCAGTGTGCCGTAGGCCGATGAGCGCGGTGAGACGGCCGTTCCTGCCCGGCAGCGGTGTCGACGTGCGATGGGCTTGGGTGTCGGGGCGCCCGGGTGGCGAGGTTTGAGGATTGCTCGGCTGATCGAGGGGCGTATCGCCCCGGAGGCATCTCGTCGCAGGTCTTTGACCTGCAACAATGCAGGACATGACGGACCGTCAGGAAAAGGAATCCTCAAACCGCGCCACATCGACCGACACGCCGTCCGGATTTGTGGCGCACGTCTCAATCTGTGCATCTCGCATCGGTTGCTGACCGCTTCTCCCCGCGGCTGGATTCCCCTGCCATCTCACTGAAAAGTCAATGACTATCGGTGTGAGAGGCGCTACCTCATAGCCGGATAAAACCACAAGATGTTGTGGTCGATGGGGGCAATATGCCCATATATCGGGTTGCATGGATGTGATTCGGGGGTAGGGTCGGCCGCGTGGCAGCCGCGCGAGGCTCGCGAGCGTCATCGCAGACAGCACAGACGAGGGAGAGAGCAGTGCCCGCACAGTCCGAGAACCAGTCCGTCCACCTCACCGAGCCCCTCGCGGCCCGCCCCGAGCTCGTGGCCCAAGGCGCCGCCGACTCCGCTGTGGCAGGAGGCGATCGTCCCGTCGTCGACGCCGTGGCCACCATCACCGAGTACCTGGACCGCTCCGACTGGCGCGTCAACGCCAACGCCAACCAGGGCTACTCGCTGGGCGGGATGATCCTCAACACCTCCGGGAAGATCATCGCCAACTACTGGCTGAGCCAGATCTACTCCCGCGAGGCCGGCCAGGCCCACCGTGAGGGTGACCTGCACATCCACGACCTCGACATGTTCGCCGGGTACTGCGCCGGCTGGTCGCTCAAGTCCCTCCTCCAGCAGGGCTTCAATGGCATCCCCGGCAAGATCGCCTGCAACCCGCCGCGCCACTTCTCCTCCGCCGTCGGGCAGATCGTCAACTTCCTGGGCACCCTGCAGAACGAGTGGGCCGGCGCCCAGGCGTTCTCCTCCTTCGACACCTATATGGCCCCCTTTGTCCGCCTCGATTCCATGACCTACGAGGAGGTCCGACAGGGGATGCAGGAGCTCATCTTCAACCTCAACGTGCCATCACGCTGGGGCACGCAGACGCCCTTCACCAATCTCACCTTCGACTGGACCTGCCCCGCCGACCTCGCCGATGAGCGCCCCCTGGTCGGCGACGCGCTCTGCGACTTCACCTACGGCGACCTCGCCGAGGAGATGGGCATGATCAACCGCGCCTTCATGGAGGTCATGACCGATGGTGACGCCGACGGGCGCGTCTTCACCTTCCCCATCCCCACCTACAACATCACCAAGGACTTCGACTGGGAGTCGGATAACGCCGAGCGGCTGTTCGCCATGACCGCGAAGTACGGCCTGCCCTACTTCCAGAACTTCATCAACTCCGAGCTCGACCCCGGCATGATCCGCTCCATGTGCTGCCGCCTCCAGCTCGACCTGCGCGAACTACTCAAGCGCGGCAACGGTCTGTTCGGGTCCGCCGAGCAGACCGGGTCCGTCGGCGTCGTCACCATCAACATGGCGCGGCTGGGCTACCTCCACGCCGGTGACGAGGCGGGCCTGGTCGCCGCCCTCGACCGCCTCATGGAGCTGGGCCGCGACACCCTCGAGCTCAAGCGCGCCGTCATCCAGCACCACATCGACACCGGCCTGTTCCCCTTCACCAAGCGCTGGCTGGGCACCCTCGACAACCACTTCTCCACCATCGGCGTCAACGGCATGAACGAGATGGTCCGCAACTTCACGGCCAACGCCTACGACATCACCGATCCGCGCGGCCACGCCATGTGCGCGCGCATCCTCGACCACGTGCGCGAGCGCATGGTGGAGTTCCAGGAGGCCACCGGGCACCTCTACAACCTCGAGGCCACCCCCGCCGAGGGCACCACCTACCGCTTCGCCAAGGAGGATCTGCGCCGCTTCCCGGACATCCTCCAGGCCGGCACCCCCACCAACCCCTACTACACGAACTCCTCGCAGCTGCCGGTGGGTTACACGGACGACCCCTTCGCCGCCCAGGAGATGCAGGAGGAGCTGCAGACCAAGTACACCGGCGGCACCGTCCTGCACCTGTACATGAACGAGCGCGTCTCCTCGGCCGCGGCCTGCAAGGAGCTCGTGCGCCGCTCGCTCACGGCGTTCCGCACCCCCTACATCACCATCACCCCCACCTTCTCCATCTGCCCGGTCCACGGCTACTTGCCCGGCGAGCACGCCACCTGTGAGAAGTGCTCCGCCCTCCACCCCGACGCCGAGCCCACCGAGTGCGAGGTCTGGACCCGCGTCATGGGTTATTTCCGGCCCGTGCGCTCCTTCAACATCGGCAAGAAGGGCGAGTACGCCGAGCGCCGGATGTTCACCGAGGGCGCCGCCGCCGGGCACGGCCCCGTAGCCTCCCGGCTGACCGCGGTGAGCGCGTGAGGGCCCGCGAGGGCGGGCGCGTGGGATGAGGGTCCCTCGGCTGCCATCCGCGCCGCTCGTCCCTCGCGTCGCTCCCGCCAGCCCCGCCACGCCTTCGGGGCGCTCATCCCACCTGCCCTCGTTCGGCGACGGAAGTAGTTCCCTCATGCCTTGCGCCAGCACTCCCGATGGCCCTTCCCCGCGGCCTGCCGGTCCCGTTGATTCCCTGGTGATCGCGGGGCTGGTGCCCATGAGCACTGTCGACTGGCCGGACCGTCTCGTGGCCACAGTGTTCTGCCAGGGCTGCCCCTGGAACTGCTTCTACTGCCACAACCGCGACCTCATCGACACCCGTGCCCCGGGCACTGTCGCCTGGCAGGAGGTCCGCGACCTGCTCAGCCGGCGGCGGGGGCTGCTCGACGGCGTCGTCTTCACTGGCGGCGAGGCGCTGCGCCAGGACGCCTTGGCCGACGCCGCCCGCGAGGTCAGGGGCATGGGCTTCGGCGTGGGCCTGCACACGGCCGGCATGTATCCGCGCCGCCTGCGGGATCTGGTGGGCGATGGGCTCGTCGACTGGGTGGGCTTGGACGTCAAGGCCCTGCCCGGCCACTACGAGCAGGTGGTGGGTCGGCCGAACGCCGCGCGCAAGGCGTGGGACTCGCTTGAGGTGCTGCTCGCCTCTGGCGCGGATCTGGAGGTGCGCACCACCGTTGTGCCCGGGGATGTCACAGCCGACGACGCCGTCGAGGTCGCCCGCCGCGTCCATGGCGTTGGGGCGAGGGTCTACGCCCTCCAGCAGGCGCGCGGGGAGGGGACGAGCGGGGCCTTCGACGTGGTCGCCTCCGGCTGGGACGCTCAGTGCGAGCGCATGGCGGAGGCCATCGAGGCCCTGGGCTGGGAGCGCTTCACCTACCGGCCGGCCTGAGGCGCGGGATCAAGTATCGGTAGTCCGGCCCGCCGGCGAGGATGCGCAGCAGCATGATGGCCGCGGATGCGGCGACCAGGTCCTTCGACAGTCTCAGGTGTGGTGTCGAGGGGCGCCGCTCGTTCCTCGCCCCCGCGGTACGGTCTCAAACCGCGAGGATGAGGGCGCAAGGCCGGGCTGAGACGGTTTCTCGGGGCTGAGGGCGCAGCGCGGGGGCGTGAGGGACTGTTCCGTCCCGCCCGCGGTCCGGTGGCGTGGGAGAGGGATTCGACCCCGGTATGTCTCGGCGATGGCAAGGAGCGGTCGCGGCGCGGCTACAGCGATCTCGGGCGGGACACGCCTGATCTCGGGCGGGAAACGGAGTGTCTCAGGGGCGGCAAGACCCGGTATCGCCTGGGAAACAATGGTCTCGGTGCTCTTAAGGACCGATCTCGTTTGGAGGTCTGAAATGTCATATCTGACAACGTTTCAGTGTCATCGAGGCGCGGAAGTGCCCGCGCGGGAGGCTGAACCCCCAGTTCAGAGGCAAAAACTCTGAAGATCTTCCTCTCGGGATGTAACGATTGGTAGGGTACTTGCAGAGCCGCGGCGCTCCACATAGTCTTTGGGTCGTCGCGGGGCACCCCGAACCCCGCACGATGTCACGAACACGGAGAAGCGAAAGGATGGTGAACACAGGAAGGTGATGGCGAGTTGGATCACATGGGGGATCCGCCAAGTCAATCGCACACCTCCGCTCGCTCCTCGAGTACCCGCGCAGCCCGATTCCTATCCCAGGATCTTGTCCCTGGTCCCTGACCCTGATCTCCCTGGATCCTGGTCCCTGTAGGAATCAGCGGCACGCGCGCCGTGACATGAGCCGCGTCCCCTGAAGATGCGCACCGACCCGATGGCCGACCCTGAGGATCTCTGATTGGTCATCGGTTCGGACCGAGCCCCGGTCCTGTCGCCCTGAACGGCAGGACCGGGGTTCGGCGCTTCCCGCCCGGCATTCCCCTGGTGCCCGCGCGCCCCACTCCGCGCGCCCCGGGCGCGCCACAACGGTCGCCGCCAGCGGGGTCCCAGTTATCGCGAAGAGCGCCCTGACAGTTGCCCAGTCGATGGCGAAGCGGCTCATAGGGGTGGCGATGAACCGCAGCGGCGGGGCGTAGATGCGGGCCGAGTCGGCGATGGGCCGGAAGTGGCTGACCTCCTGGCACGTAGACGGTGGTGATCTCCACCTCCTCCGCGGCCATCCCGGGCTCCGGGGCGCGAAGCAGGGACTGGGCTCGTACTCGCGCGGCTCCCGGGCGCCGCTGCGGCCAGTTGAGCGCCCCGGCGGGGTGGCCGCGCAGCCCGGTCTGGGTGTCGCCGAGCGCCCGGCGGGTCGTGCCCTGGAACAGCAGGGCGGTGGGCCCCGTTCCCTACTATTCCCCTCACCGGGGCGTCGGCCCTTGGCCGCGCGGGCGGTGGGGCAGTTGCGTCGATTGCGCGTGAGGCGACGTGCTCCCTCCCCGGTCGCGTGGGCGGGGGTGCGGCCTGATCCCACCGACTACGCGTACCCGAACTCCCTCCCCGGTCGCGTGGGCGGGGGCGCGGTAGGTCATGCCGTTGTGGGTGAGGGCGCCGGTCTCGTGGAAGCCGTAGTGAGCGCCGTTGATGGCGAGGACGGAGACGCTGGTCGAGGCGATGTCGCTGAGCTTGGTGGTGATGCTGAGGCCCAACTGGCTGGAGGCGGGGGCGCGGCGCACGGCCGTGGCGTCGGAGACGGCGATGTCCAAGGAGACGCGTGGGAGGCGGAGGAAGGCGGTGCATGGGAGGCGGTGCCCGGGTTACTGGCGCCGGGGCCTCCTCGGCGCGGGCGATGGTGGTGCTATGCGTGCTGGTCATGGCGGGAAGCCCGACCAGCGGGCTTGAGACCCCATTGGCCGGCGTTGCGCGCCCCTGTGAGAGGGTTCTGGGCGATTCGGCACGCTCGGGTGGGGGCGCGCGTGGTGAATCGTTGAAATGGCGTGGTGGGGCGCGCGGGTGCCGGGCCTCGAATGTGCAATCACGAGCCCCATGCACATTCGAGGCGGCGCCAGTCGTGGGCCTCGACGTGTTCGCAACGGAAAGTCGGTGTGAGCATGGCCCTGAGCGTGCCGTCCCCACTGGCCGGGGCGGTAGCGCGCCTCACGCGGGCGGGGGCCCGGCGGGGCCCTCCGAGCGCCCCGGTGGAGTTGCTCCCAGCAAGCGACTCCGACCTCGAGTCGCCGGGCCGGGCTCGCGCGCGAGAGTATTGGCGAGGCGCCTTGGCGCGCCTTCGGTCCTGCCGGCCGCGCCGAGCAGGCCGGGCCCTCATCGCGCCCTCATGTCGTTATAGGGCTCGGTGAGACCACCGTTGGAGGTTCCGCGCGACGCGGGCGATGGTGGTGTCTGGGTGGCCGACGTGAGCGTCCTGCTGACGCGGGCTACTTCATGGTGGCGGCGGCGGAGCCGGTCAGGGGGTTGCCGTCCTTGCTGGTGATGAGGCAGCTGACGGTTCGGTCGCCCTGCGCCCAGTTCTGCGCGCTCGGGTAGAAGGCGTGAGGGCGGTAGGTGGTGGAGGAGTCCCGGTCGATGCCGACGTAACTCTTGAAGGCGGAGTTGCAGGAACTGCGGAGCACCTCGGGCCACTCGCTGGTGGTGGGATAGGAGGGGTATGTGGCGTCCTTGAGGACGACGGTGTGGTAGGCCTCGTTCATATGCGGGCTGTCGCAGGAGACGAGCTCGATGTCTTCGACCTCGTTCGGATTATTTCCGAGATCGTTGAAGCAATCGCCGACCCGGAGCTTGGTGTGGTTGACGACTCCCAGCCTCCCGCTGCCGGAGCCCGGTTTGCTGGTGCTGCCGCCACCAGCTTTCTTGGTGGCGCGGACGGCGGGGATGCCTAGCCGAGGGCTCTCCTGCGCGTTGGGCGTCGCCTGCGAGGGAGGGGGCGCCTGTGTGGTGGGCGCTTCCTGTGTGGTGGGCGGCGGAGTGCCGATGGTGGTGGCAGGGGCGTCTCCGCAGGCGGCGAGCCCGGCGGTGAGCAGGAAGGCGGCGGGGATGATGAGGGCGTGTGTGGTCTTTTTCATGACAGAAGCATGACAAGTGCTGACCAACTATTCCATGGGCTGCGATGCCCATGCGCATGTCACTCCAGTGCGCCGACAAGCGCGGACACCTGCCCGGCTCCCGGGTGGTGCTCGGGGGTCGGCGTGAGGGATGAGCAGAAGGACCGGCGCCGCGATGGATCGACGGCTCCGGTCCCTGTGGCGGAGGATGGGGGATTCGAACCCCCGAGGGCTTGCACCCAACACGCTTTCCAAGCGTGCGCCATAGGCCACTAGGCGAATCCTCCAGGCGCTCCACGCGGCCAGCGGCCACGTGCAACGGAAGGCGAATATACCGACCACTCCGGATCGGCGCCACTCGGCCTGGTCCTGGCGCCGGTGGGATCGGTCACGCGCATCGTCAAGGGCTCGGGGGTGGACTCCGCCGGCAGTCGGGTCTGGCGAGCGTCCGTGGCGGCGGTCCTGTGGGCCCCGGGGAGGCGGCCCGCGGTCGAGGCGCGCTCGTCCCGCCGCGGCGATCCGACACCACAGCCCGGCATGGGAGCGGGGGAGTTGGGGGCGACGGGGCGGGGTGACGTCGGGTATGGTGTTCCCCGGCCCCTCGTGCGGCGTCATCCAGCGAATCCCCCAGGACCGGAAGGTAGCAAGGGTAAGCGGGCTCTGGCGGGTGCACGGGGGGTCCTCACGTGCCGGGCGCGGTGGCCGGCAGGAATGGCGCGGTGATCGAGCGGTGCGTCGCGCACCGAGCGGTGCCGTTCGCTCCGACTGGTGCGTCCTGCCCGCGCCTGTGGGTGCCGATGGCACCGGCGGGCGCCGATGGCGCCTGTGGGCATGGATGCGGCGCTGCTCGGCACCGCTCGTCCCTGATCGCTCCATTCGCCTCGCGCGGTGTCAGCCCTCCCGTTTAGAGTCGGAGGGTGACCACCGCGCTCTACCGCCGCTACCGCCCGGACGCCTTCCAGGACGTCATCGGGCAGGACCACGTGACCGCCCCCCTCATGGCGGCCCTGCGCGGCGACCGCGTCACCCATGCCTACCTCTTTTCCGGCCCGCGCGGCTGCGGCAAGACCACCTCCGCCCGCATCCTTGCCCGCTGCCTCAACTGCGAGCAGGCCCCCACCGACACCCCCTGCGGGGTCTGCCCCTCCTGTCGCGACCTGGCCACCGGCGGCCCCGGCAGCCTCGACGTTGTCGAGATCGACGCCGCGTCCCACAACGGCGTCGACGACGCCCGCGACCTGCGCGAGCGCGCCGCCTTCGCCCCCGCCCGGGACCGCTACAAGATCTTCATTCTCGACGAGGCCCACATGGTCACCCCCCAGGGCTTCAACGCCCTGCTCAAGCTCGTCGAGGAGCCCCCGGCGCACGTGAAGTTCATCTTCGCCACCACCGAGCCGGAGAAGGTCATCGGCACGATCCGCTCGCGCACCCACCACTACCCCTTCCGCCTTGTCCCGCCGGACACGCTCGAGGACTACCTGGGCCAGCTCTGTCGGTCGGAGCGCGTCGAGGTGGGGCCGGGGGTCTTCCCGCTCGTCACGCGCGCGGGTGGGGGCAGCGTGCGCGACACCCTGTCCGTCATGGACCAGCTCATCGGCGGCGCCATCGACGGCGCTGTCGACTACGAGCGCGCCGTCGCCCTCCTGGGGTACACGGACGTCACCCTCCTGGACAGTTGCGTGGATGCCATCGCCGGGGCCGACGGCGCGGGTGTCTTCCGCGTCGTGGACCGGGTGATCGCCTCCGGGCACGACCCGCGCAGGTTCGTCGAGGACCTCCTCCAGCGGCTGCGCGACCTACTCGTCATCGCCCTGGCCGGCCCCGAGGCAGGGCCCGCGCTGGGCTCCCTGCCCGCGGACCAGTTGGCGCGCATGGAGGTCCAGGCCCGCACCGTCGGCGCCGCCGGCCTCTCCCGTGCGGCCGATCTCACCGCCCAGGCCCTCGGCCAGATGGTCGGCGCCACCTCTCCGAGGCTCCAGCTCGAGCTCCTCATGGCGCGCCTGCTCATCCCATCCCAGCGCGCTGGTGCGGCGGAGGGCCCGACGGCGCGCACGGGCACCGCTGGAACGCCTGGGCTACCAGGGCGGCCGGGCCAGCCGGGCGGCGCACCCGGTGGGGCGGCACAGGCCCCCCAGGCCGGCTCAGGCCGGGAGCTGGCCGCCCAGATCGCGCAGCGCGCGGCCTCAGCGGTCCAGGGGCCATCGGCGCCCTCCGCTCCAGCCGCTCCCGGTGCGCCTGCCGCGCCAGCTGCGCCCGCCCAGAGCGTCGCCCGACCCGCGGCTGCGCACGAGCCGGAGCCCGCCCGGCCGATCGCCATCGACTGGGAGGCCCCGGCAGCGCCCGGCAGGGGCGCAGGTGCGCCAGCCGCCCCCGCGGCTTCCGCCGCCTCCCAGGCAGCGAGCGCGCCCATGGCGCCCTCGGCCGCGGAGTCATCGGCTCCTATCGATGGCTGGGGTGAGGAGGCCCGGCCCGGAGCGCCGTCCGCCTCCTCCGACGCATCTCACCCAGTCGCGCCATCGGCTCCCGCTGCGCCAGCCGGCCCCGGCGCAGCTGATGCCGAGATGCTGCGCGCGCGCTGGGAGGAAGTGCTCGACGCGGCGAAGCGCTCGCGCCGCGCCACGTGGGCGCTCGTCGGCCCCAACGCCCAGCCGGGGCCCATCAGTGGTGGCACCCTCACGCTCCTGTTCTCCGCGCCCGGTCTCGTCGGCGCCTTCGATAACGGTGGGCACGGTCCCATCCTCGCCGCTGCCATCCACCAGGCCCTCGGCCTCGAGCTCCAGGTGAGCGCCGTTGTCGCCGGCGGTGATGGGGCGGGCCCAGCAGGCCCGGCCGGGCAGGGCGGTGGGCCCAGCCGAGGCCCCGGTGGCCCGGGAGGCCCCGGTGGCCCGGGAGGCCCCGGGGGCGCGGACCGCGCCTCGGCGCC
>NZ_VWPE01000024.1:0-25483 GCF_009829635.1 Actinomyces sp. zg328 | reverse complement strand
CCGGGGCGGCCCCCGGCGCGCCGGCCCATCACCGCGCCCACCAGCGCTCCCGCCGCGGCGATCGCGCCGGCCCAGGCCCACAGCCCCGCCCCGCCGGCCCGGCCAGTCAACAAGGCGATGACCATCGTGATCGGATTGGCGGGCAGGGAAGGGCTCTGCCCCGCGGCCCATGCGCGGGCGCGCTCACCCAGTTGCAGACACACCCAGGCGGGCAACCCCGCCAACAGGGCCCACGCCATGGCCCGGGCCTGGCCGTCCCAGGAGGCGGTGCGATCACTGATGGCGCGTACGAGCCTGATCACCGCACCCTCCCCCGGTTGACGCCCCACCGCCTGGAGGTGTCGGACAGGACCTCCTCATCGGGGGCGAAGCGCACCTGGAAAGCCAGTCCCGGAGCCCCGGAGGTCTTGAGCATCATCTTGCCCAGGCCCGGCAGGGGCCCAGGGGCCTTGGCCCACCGGTCCCACGCGGCCGAGGCGTTCCACGACATCAAGGTGGCAATCTCCTCGTCATTGAAGGCCTTCACCCCGCGCAGGGCGTCGATCTCACGGTCGGAGATCGCCCCCAGGTAGAGCATGTTCGCCTTCTCGGCGAAGGTCCTGGCCTGGGCGCGGTCCCGCTCGGAGGCCAGAGCGGTGAAGTCGGTTAGGGAGTGGGTGATCATCATCTGGCCGCACCCCACGGTGCGGTTGAGGCGGGTCAGGGAGTTGATCCTGTCGACCATCCCCGAGGAGGTGCCCAGGATGCGCCACAGCTCGTCCATGACCAAGTTGTAGCTGCGCCGTGCCAGCAGCCCGGCGTCGGCCAGGGACTGCGACAGCGCGATGGTGGCGAACCCGTAGCTCCAGGTCGACAGCAGCACGGCGGCCTGGAGGTCCTTGTTGGCCTGCTCCAGGGCGGAGACGTCGAACACCACCGAGCGGTCGATGCGCATAGGGGTGGTGGTTGGCGCCGAAAAGATCGAGCCCATGCGGCCGCGCAGCAGGGCCATCAGGGCGATTTCCAGGTCTTCTGTGCGCTCCTGGTAGCGGCTCCGCGAGCCGCGGGCCATGGCGACCTCCATCACCGAGGCCGGGGCGTTGCGAATGATGCCCAGCAGGTCGCCCAGGGTGGCCTGGCCCCGGGAGGAGTCGATGTCCATGACTCTCAGGGCCTCGTCGACGACGAGCTCCTCAAGGTTGGTCGGCGCGGAGCCGCGGCTGATCTGGATCAGGGAGAAGAGCATGGTCTTGCGCCGCTCGTGGGCCTGGTACAGGACATCGGCGGCGGCCTGGTCCAAGCCGGCGGCCCGCAGGCGCGCAGCAGCGTCCCCGACGTTGCCGGCGTCCAGGGGGTTGATGCCCTCCCCGTCGCGGCCGATCTCGATGACCTGCCCGCCCAGGGCCCGGACGAGGTCGACGTAGTCGGGCTTGATGTCCCCCAGCACCATCGTGTGGGTCCCCGAGTAGGCGTGGTACGTCATCACCCGGCGCACCAGGGAGGACTTGCCGTAGCCGTTCAGGCCCAGCACCAGCGCCGACGGGGAGGTGATCAGCCCCTGCTTGAACCACGTGATGTGGTCCCCGCACACCATGCCCGACCCTCCGATCATCGCGCCCAGCGGGGCGCCGATCATCGGGGCCTCGGCCGACTGGCTCAACGGCCACAGGCCGCACACCTGCTGGGTCGTCCCCCTCCACAGGCGCACGGGCGGCACACCCGGGCCCTGCCCCGAGCCCCGACCGGTGTAGACAGACTCGCGCCCGGCGGCGCGCCGGCGCCCGCAGGCTCTCTCGACCAGGGCCGATGCCAGGCTCATCGCGCCCACCTGCCCACCAGGCTCTGACGGCTCGGGGAGACCCCCAGGGGCAGGCCCAGGGCGAAGGCGGACTCCTGGGCGCCGTAGGCGGGTCGGACCAGCAGGTGGGAGGAGGCCGCCATGGACTCCACGATCGCGGCGGTGGACTCCAGGGCCCGCGCGGAGTCGGCCTGGGTGGACGTCACCGTCAGCACCGCCCCGAAATCGACCAGCGCAGCGCCGGAGGCTTCCTCCTCGGTGGCCTTCTGCGCCTGGGAAGCCTCCCTCCTCAGGCGCGCCGAGGGCCGCTTGGATGTCGCCAGACGGTTATCGGCTTGGTCGGCGTCGCGCTCAACCACCCCCGGGGCCTTGGACGCCGGCATGGGGCGGTACAGCATCGTGAAACGCTTGCGCTCGACGTCCGGGCTCGGCTCCAGGATCCGCTCCAGGACAGTGTCGCGCACCCGCCCGGCCGGGGCCTGGCTCATCAGCCAGACCTTCGAGGTCGCGGAGTCATGGTGGTAGGCGTCTCTGACGGCCTCATGGGACACCGGCCCGGCCTCGTGCCAGCCCAGGTCCACCGCCAGGCCCTGGGCGGCCGCTTCCTCGAAGAGGATCTCGCTGCGCGGGTCGTAGGCCACGCGCGCCATGCGGATGACCTCCTCGGCGCGCGCCAGGTGGACCGCGCCACCGCCGTGGGCCGCCAGGGTCTGGGTGATCGCCGGGGCCTTGGACGCCAGCTCGCGCACCGCCTGGGCGTGGCGGGCCCGGCGGGTGGAGGCCTGGGAGATCTGCCTGGTGTCGAATGAGACGGTCACCCAGGTGCGCACCTGCACGGCGGACTCGCGCGTGGAGTCCACCACGTCCATCACGATCCGCTCGGCCAGGGGCGTGGAGTCGGCGCTGACGTCGTCGGCCATCTCGCGCCGCAAGCGCCGCCCGGTGTCCGGACTGGTCTCCACCGTCACGGAGGCGTCGGTCACCCCCAACTGGCGTGACAGGCCGGCAAGCCAGGCACCCCACAGGCCCACCAGGGAGTTGATGTGCTCCTGGTGGGTCTGGTTGCGCCCATAGGGGGAGACCTCCATCACCAGGGTCACGCGCCCGTCCTGGTGACTGACCAGGGCGAAGGGCCGCTCCAGGGCGTCGGTGTGCTCGGTCAGCCCGGCCGAGGCGAGGATGCCGGGCAGGCGGAAGGCCCGCCCCAGGCGCCCGTCGACCCCCAGTGGGCCGGATCGGTAGACGTTGGCGCCCCTGCGGCGCGCCCTCCTGAACGCGCTCATCTCGCGCCTCCTGTCGTAGAAGTTCGTGCCGTGCTGATCCCTGATCAGGGACACCGCGCCGAGTGCGGCGCACAGCGCCACCATGAAGAATGCCCACACAAGGCCCGCGGCCATCTCGATGATGACCGCGCCGGCGCCCACGGCGAACACGGCGGCAGTCTGGGCCGTCGACAGGCGCCCGATGCCGAAGCTCTTGGGGACGCGCCACCCCGAGTAGTAGCGCACGACCTGCTCCTGCTGGCTCGTCGAACTCATGGGTCACCGCCTCCCCTGCCCGGAGACATCGACGGCCCCATTGGCCGCCGCCCCCTGGTCGGTCGCCGAGTGAGCCACGCCCTGAGCGCCCCTGACGCCTGCGGAGGCGGCCTTGACCCCCACCACGGCCGCCACGCCCACGGGCCCGGCCGCAGCGCCGGAACCCGCTGCGGCTCCTCCACCGGCCGCCCCGGAACCCGCTGCGGCTCCTCCACCGGCCGCCCCGGAACCCGCTGCGGCTCCTCCACCGGCCGCCCCGGAACCCGCTGCGGCTCCTCCACTGGCCGCCCCGGCCCCGGCCGCCGGCGGTGTGGGTGCCGGGGCCTGGGAGGGCCGTCCGGCCACCGGGGCGGAGTCCACCGCGCCATCGGCACCAGCACTACCGGCCCCGCCGCTACGCCCGGCGGGCCCGGTAGCGCCGCGGGCCCACGCGCCCATCTGCCTGGTCGCCACGGCCCCATTGGCCACCAGGGCCGCGGCGCCGGCCGCCCCGGAACCGCCGCCGCCACCGCCCACGCCGGCCGCCACCGGGGTCAGGAAGCCCACCAGCGACGGCAGGGCCAGGGCCGCCAGAATCATCATGATGACGCCCAGGATGAACTGGGTGAACTCGTCATCACTGCCGGTGCCCGCCACCAGGCGGATCGCGATGGCGTAAATGGTGGCGGCCACCGGCTTGAACGCCAGGAAGGCGATCAGCCAGCTGACGAACTTGTTGAGCCACTGCCTGCCCCAGTTGGTCATGGCGGCCGAGGCGACCACCGGCAGGAAGGCCACCAGCAGCACCAGCATCGCCGAGCGCCCGTAGATCATCATGGTCTGCACCAGGTTGGCCAGCAGGCCCAGCAGCCCGGCGACCAGGATCACCATGATCCCCGTCCCGCCGGCCGTCACGGTGCTGGCGTCCAGGATCTTGGAGGCGAACGTGGCGGCATCGGCCTCGGACCCGACGGCCTCAGAGACGATCCACTTGGAGTACCCGTCGCACACCTCGACGGCCAGATTGACGAACACCGCGCCGGCCCCCGAGATGATCACCATCTTGAGCCAGCCGGCCACGAGCTCGCGCACCGTGCTGAAGTCTGGCGACCACATCATCTTGATCCCCATGGTGATCAGGCAGCCGGTGAAGATCGCGATCTGGAGCCACACCAGGCGCGGGCCGATGAAGTCGACGATCGTCTGCCCGCCGCCCATCGACGCCGACCCGGCCGGCTTCAGGTTCGGGGTGGACACGTTCACCCACATGGTGCCCACACTCGTCAGCGTCTTGCCGATCGCGGTGAGCACCTCCTGGGCGGCGTGGACCAGCACATTCTCCGTTGCTTTTGTCGCCGCTTCGCCAGCCTTGCACGTCAGCTCCCAGAAATGGCACGACATGATCCCCGGTCCCCTCTCATTGTCATCGCTCGCCGATCCCCGCCCGGGGCGCGCTCACTGCCACGGGCTCATGCCTGCGGCCTCCAGGGAGGTGATGGCTTCCTCGCCCCAGGCCTCGTTGTTGGGCACCCGCACCCTCCAGTCGCCCTCGGACCAGACCATGGTCAGCGGCCAGGACACCAGGCGGGAGTCGCCCGCCTGGACGACGGCCAGGGTGACCACGACCTCGTCGGGCGAGCGCAGAGTCGCCTTGTAGCCCCTGATCTGCAGGGGCGCGCCGATCTCGCCTCCCCACGTCTGGGAGATCTTGGCGGCCAGGCGGTTCCTGTCGGGGCCGGCCTCCATGCGGTCGTGAACCATGTCGAGCAACTGCTGCTTGGAGGAGAACCAGGTCATGAAGCCGCCCGCGCTCAGCACCGCCCCCCTGGGGGAGTGCGCGTAGCACGAAGACACCCCCAGCGGGGAGGTCGCGCCCGGCCCGACCCCGTCCAAGAACGGGACCTTCAACCCCCTGCCCGCAGTGGTCGTCCCCGCGCCCAAGGCGCCAGTGGGCACCGACAGATCGCCCGGCACCAACCCACAAACCGACTCCGCCCCGGCGCTCGCCGATGGCGCGGCCACCTCCCCACCGACGGGGGCTAGTGGCTCCTGGCTCGCCTGACTGGTTGCGGGAGGATCCTGGGTGGCGCCCGTCCCACTGGGATCACCGCCCGAGCCGGTCAGGGCCACCCAGGTTCCTCCCGCGACCGCTAGGGCCAGAACGGCCGCCGCTCCGGCGAATCTCTTGGTATGCGTCCCGGCCCAGCGTCCATCGGTGTTCCTGGTCTCATCCACTGCTTCCATGTCCGATCCCATCAGAACTTAGCCAGGGCGCTGGCGGCGCCCACGACCGCGGCGCCGACGAAGACGTAGATCAGAATTTCGGCAGCCCGCTGAAGGCCGTCACCGCCCCGGCCCATGCCCAGGAACATGATCGAGATCCCGCCGATGATGAACGCGGCCACTGCCACCGACCCGGCGATCCACATCAAATAGCCCAGGATCAAGTCGACTTTCGCGCCGACTCCCGGCGGAGTGCTGACAACGGGGTCCATCGGGGCCAAGCCAGCCTGGATCTCGCCGGCGCGGGCCAGGAGGTACCCGCCCGTGGCGTTGAGAATGCTCATCAGTGTTCTCCGTTCTTCTCGTGCTCCGTGAGCGGCGCCAGGGCGCGCGCTACGGCCTTGGGCACGGGGCCGGTTCCCGGCCCGCCCGCCCGCCAGGCGCCCACCCAGGGCACCCGGAAGCTCTCAGGGAAGGCCCCCGTCACCAGCGACAGCCTCGACCGCAGCGCCCTGGGCAGGCGCCCGGGGGCGTCGGCCATCCACGCCACGCCCACCAGGTCCGCGTCGATGTCGCCGCGGGCCCACTGCATGGCCGCCCGCTGGGCGGCCTCGATGCCGCGCACGCTGGTGCGCGCCGCGATCAGGACCCGGGCCCGCCCCCCGCCGAGGAGGGGCCAGGCCCCTCCTCCATCGACGGCGCCCAGGAGCGCAGCCAGGGTCGAGGCCCCGGCGCCGCCGTGCGCGCCGACCACCACCAGGTGCCCGTCCCCCGCCCCGGCCGGCGCGGGGGCGCACGGCAGGCCGGGGGCCTCGGGCACCTCGGCGCCCGGCACCCACACCGCCAGCGGCCGGGACTCCGGCCTGCGGCGGCGCTCCCGTCCGGCGGCTGGGCCGGGCGCGGATCGGGGCAGGTACGGGTTGATCGCGCTCACGGGCTGCGCCACAGACGACCTCCTCGACTCGATTCCTGCCCGAGCCGTGCCCGGTGTGAGCACGCCAGCCCCCCACCTGCCCCGATCCGCGCTCGGGGCCGGTAGCCTGCATCCATAGGACCGATCAGCGACCACTGGAACAAGGGGAGGAGCGCCCATGGCAGCGCGCGCCCAGATCGACCACGAGTGGATGGCCAGGGGCGCCACTCCTCCCGACAACCCCCCGGTCGTCGGCCTGGAGGCCACCAGCCGGGCCCAGGCCCCCCAGGCGCTGCGCCGTCTGCGCACCGAGACCCCCCGCAGCGAGTTCGCCATGATCATGGCCTCTCCCGCCTGGCGCATTCCGGAGGGCGCCGAGGTCTACTGCTACCGCCTGCACGCCCAGGTCATCACCGACGAAGCCCCCGTGGGCCCGACCACCGACCTCGACGCCCTCGATGCCGCCCAGGCCGCCCAGGCCATCGCCGCGCTGAGCGACCCCGGCCTCATCATCATCGGCGACCACCCCGGCACCCGGCCCGCCGCCATCGAACTCGACATGTGCCTGGCGCGCCCCCAGTGGTGCTCGCGCCCGGCCGGGGTGGGCCCCGACGGGCCCACCGACCGCCTCATCCCCCTCGCCGCCCCCTGGATCACCACCTACCAGGAGGCCCTCGACTACTACATCGACGAACTCGCCATCCCCATGGGCGAGCCCCGGTGGGAGGACGACGAGGAGCCGGACATCACCATCTGGCGCTGCCTGGCAGCCCAGGCCCGCACCGCGCTGATCGACGAGGACGCCCACATCGACCCCGCCGACCTAGCCCGCGCCCTTGCCCGCGAGATCACTGCCATCACCACCTGACCAGGCGCTATTGGTCCCACCGCGCCACCAACCATAATGTGAACCGCGACACATCATGTGGTGAGAGCGGGAACGCCACTATCTCGCACCAGGTCCGCGACCTCCTGGGCTCTCTCGCGCAACTGGTCGGGGCCCAGGCCCAGCACGGGGGCCTTCGTGCCGCGCCGCGACCCCTTGACCAGGGTCATCATCCTGCGCGCGGCCGCCGGGGAGTAGCCCAGATCGGCTAGGCGCGGGTCCTGGGCCGCGCTGGTGTGCGCGCGCGAGGACGCCGACATGGCCAACTCGGCGACCCGCCGCATGCCCGCCCATGCCAGCGTCTCATCGACCCCGGCAACCACCAGGGCCTCCACCGCCCCGCCCAGCACAGGCCCGATCTCCCCGATTCCCACCAGCGGCGCGTCGCACTCACCTGGCAGGGGATCGGACACGATCGGCATCATCGACGGGTCGAACGACTCCTCCGGGGACGCGGCGTCGCGCCACCGGGACACCTGGTTCTTCGTCGAGGCCGTCCAGTACCCCCAGGGACTGGCCGCCGAGGCGATCGCCTCCTCCGACATGCGCAGCACCTGCCAGGCCCACCCCATCGTGTCCAGGCGCGACTCCTCGCGCCCCAGAGCCGAGAACACCACGCCTCGCTTGACCGCCTGGGCCAGCTGGCGGCCCGTGGCCGCATCCAGGGAGCGGGCCACCACGCCCGTGGCAGGTCCCTCCCACCCCTCGGCCGAGGCTGTCAGGATCGCCGACCGCAGCCCCTCGTCGTCGTCCGTGCCCACGTACGGGCCCCTGGAGCAGAAGTCCGGCAACTCGCGCGCCACCCAGGCCTCCTCGACCTCAGGAACCACCCGCGCCGCGTGCAGCGTGATCAGTGACGCCCCGCGAGAGAGCCTGCCCGATCCCCGCCAATCCCCCGCCGCCGGGGCCGGCCGGTAGCGTCGACGCCGGGCCAGCGCCCCACCAGCCTCCAGGCCCGCCAGAGCCCGCATCACCGACGATCGCGACGCCCCGGTGACCCCCACCATCCACGACGTCGAGCAGATCAGCTCACCGCGCCAATCCGCCAGGCCCGCCAGGCAGCTCACCACGGCCCGCTCCGTGGCGAACAGCCCGCCCAAGCGAGAGGCCCACACCCGCCATGGCACGGCCCCATGACCAACTACCGGCGGCATCACGATCCGATCGCACGCGCTCACGCTCACAAGAACCACTTCTTCCTCAAGGAATCACAGGGAAAACAACGGGACTGCGAAAGGGGTCCGACTCACGGCGACGCCCCGGCTCCGGCGGCGCGCTGGGCGTCTAGGAGCCGGTGGGCCTCCTGGGCCACCTCCAGGCGGCTCGCTCCCGCGCCCAGCGCGGCCCTGGCGCGCTCCAGGGCCGCCGCGAAGCGTGGGTCGGCCTGCCGCCGGTGGTGGCTGGCCAGGGCGTCGGCGCGACGCTGACGGGCGGCCTGGAGCTCATCGTCGGACAACCGCGCGGCCCGCACGGGGGCACCGTCCACGGGAACGTTGCGCTCCAGGCGCGAGGCGACGAGGGACGACATGCGCCCCACCGACTCCGGCAACGGCTGGTCCATGAGGCGGCGCACCTGGGAGGGCGCCCAACCGGCCTCGGAGCGCTCGCGCAACATCCGCACCACTGTGAGCGCCCCGGCCGGATCCATGGCCACCATCGCCTCGGGCAGGAACGCCCCCAGGACCGCCCGGTCAGCCCTGGAGACCTTGACCGCCCGGGCCGGCATCCGGCGAGGCGGCGCAGCCGACGACGCCGGAAGGCCCTCCCCGGGCGCGCCCACCGGACCAGACCCGACCCGACCGTCGACGTCGTCACGCGCGACGACCTCACGCTCAGGTCCGGTCCGGTCTGGTGGGTAGTTCTCTGGAGTGTCACTGTTACAAACAGGTGACACCGGTGTCACTAATGGACTGCCAGTTTTGTCACTATTGGAACCCACAGGTGACGTTTTGTCACTTATGGAACTTCCGCGAGATTCCGCGGTTTTCTCCATTAGTGACACTTTGTCATTGTTGGGACCCGCCGGCTCCACGCCGGGGCCCGGCGGCACCTGCTGCTGGCTGCGGGCGACCTGCCCGACGTTGAGCCGGTAGACGTTGGACGTGCGGTGCTTATGCGGCCCCTTCGCCCGGCAGACAGGGTTGTCCATCGAGCACCACGCCGAGCGCGCGGACTTCTCGATCAGCCCCTCCTCCTCCAAGCGCTTGATCGCCCGGATGATGGTCCGCTCGCTACGGCCCGTCATCCCCGCCAGCGTCCTGATCCCCGGCCACGCCTTGTCCTCGTGGTCAGCCCAGTCCGCCATCAGCATCAGCACCAGCTGCGCCACCGACCCAGCGCTGCTGCACCGCTTGGCCCAGGCCATCGCCTCACCACTCATAACGCTCTCCTGACCAGGTCCACACAAGCAGCCTCGTCCAAGCCCTCGATCCAGGGCCCCCAGTCCACGCGGACCCCCACCGGAGCCTCAGGGCCGGGCACCGACACCCTGACGTGGCGGCCCGACGGCAAGCGGACGCCGAACTCGCACAACCCTCCCCAGGCGTCGACCACGACCGGCCGCCCACCCAGGTCAACGCCCACCAGCCGCGCCAGACCCACCGCCCGCCGACACACCTGCCGGCAGGGCGCCAACCGCTCCAGGTGGCGGTCCCACGCCACTCCTAGGTCACCAGCCAGGCCCTGGGCGGTAGACGTGACCCACCGGCCCGGGTCACTACCCACCCGCCAGGCCACATCACCAGCGCTCATCTGCCAGTCCAGACCCCACCGCACTTCCGTGGCCTGCACGCACGCCACACCCTCCTCCAGGCCCGCATCACCCAGAGAGCCCACCGCGGCGCGCACAGCCTCAGGCAGGACGCCCACACGCTCCCCACCCCGTGGCCCGTCCAGGCACCACCACCCGGAAGCACCCGGCCCGCCGGCCCCACCGCGCGCACGGTCACATCCCGGCACATGGCCCGGGCACCGCCACACAGGCTCCACCATCGTGGAATCCACCCCGCCCGCGAACACCTGAGCCAGGCAGGCCCTCCCGCCCTCACCAGTCCCCGGGCACCGCACCACCGGCCGCGGCCAGTCCCCGACCAGCCACTCAGCAACCGACATCACGCCGCCACCAGACGTCACACCACGCCCCCTCATGAGCCCTCACCCCCAACGCTGGAGGCAGGCGTCGGCGGAGTCGGCGCCCCCGGCCACGACAACATCGCCTGACCAGGAGGAACATCCACAGTCGACGCCGCAGACCCCACAGACGGAGCCGCTTGGGGTGCAAGCATGCGTTCAATCTCTGACTCTGGGAATCGAACGCGGCCAGACGGGAGCCTGACACTTGCGATGAGTCCGTCTCGCGCCCAGCGCCAGAGCTGGGCCCGGCTCAGTCCCGCATCAGGCCAACGGTCAATGACCTGGCGAGCCGAGAGGAGCGCCTCATTGCGTTTGACATCTGAGGATTCATTCACAGAGCAAGGATGCGGCACTTCGATTGGAGTTGCAAGTGCTACTTGAATCATCAGGGTTCATTTGTTACGCTCGTTCCATGCGTTCACAGAGTCTTGGAAGACAAGCCCAAGCGCTCGACGGCTTCGACGCCGCGATCGGCTTCACCGTGCAGCAGCACCTCTTCGCCCTCGGGATGACGAGGGCCAACCTTGGCGAACTCATCGGAGTCCCTGGGCAGAGCGTTTCCAGCCGACTCCGCGGGAAGGTCCGCTGGACCGCAGGCGACCTCGTCATCGCCGCGGAGACGTTCGGCATCGCGATCGAGGATCTCTATCCCACTCGCGCTGCCGACGGCTCGTGGGTGCCCGCCCCGTACGTGCCCGGGCAGCAGAAAGCCCCGGCACCTGCTGGTGCCGGGGCCTCCGGTCTCGTAGCGGGGACAGGATTCGAACCTGCGACCTCCGGGTTATGAGCCCGGCGAGCTACCGAACTGCTCCACCCCGCGTCGGCGAGAAGAACTCTAGCCCGGGCCAGCGCCCGCCTTCAAGCCGCCAGAGCGTGCGCTTCCTCACCAGAAGTCCGGCCGGCCGGGCTCCCCGCCCGGCCGGCCGATCCCGTGGTCCCTACTTGCCGTTCAGCTTCCCCTGGGCGTCGATGGCCCGGGAGATCGCCGCGTCGACGCGCTTCTGCGCATCGCCGTAGGCCGCCCAGTCACCGGCCTTGAGCGCCTTGTCCGCATCGGTCAACGCCGCCTGGGCGTCGGCGAGGGCGGTCTGGAGGTCCGTCGCCGGATCGCCGGTCGAGCCGGCCGCGGAGGCGCTGGGCGCGGGCGCGGCGGGCGCCGTCGTCGCCGGGGAACTCGGAGCGGGGGTCGGCGCGGGGCTGGCCGCCGCTGAGGGATCCGCGGCGGGAGCGCCCGCCCCCGCCCCGCCGGA
Source organism: Actinomyces sp. zg328 (assembly GCF_009829635.1). Taxonomy (NCBI): domain Bacteria; kingdom Bacillati; phylum Actinomycetota; class Actinomycetes; order Actinomycetales; family Actinomycetaceae; genus Actinomyces; species Actinomyces sp. zg328. Next base: position 13,785 of record NZ_VWPE01000024.1, on the reverse strand, counting down.
GTCGATGGGCGCCGTCGAGGTGCCGTTGGCGGCCGCGGTATCGCCATTGACCTCCTCCTGGCCCGTCTTGGCCCCGGAGTCGCCACCGAACACCTGGTCGAGCGCGCCGGACAGGCTGTCCGCGAAGCCCACCTTGTCACCGAAGGACACCAGCACCTTGCGCAGCAGCGGGTACTGCGTGCCCGAGGACGACTGGACGTAAACCGGCTGGACGTACAGCAGGCCGCCTCCCACGGGGAGGGTCAAGAGGTTCCCCTTGATCACCTGGGATCCCTGCTGGGACAGCAGGTTGAGCACCGTGGAGGCCTCGTTGTAGGAGTTGAAGTTGCCCTGGACCTGGCCGGGCCCCGGGATGTTCGAGGACCTGGGCAGCTCAAGGACGCGTATCTTGCCGTAGTTCGGGTTGCGCACCCCCGGCTGGCCGGAGGAGGTCTCGGAGTCCACCGCCATGAAGGCGGTGAGCACCGTGCGCCCCGGGAAGATGAAGACGCTGGACAGGGAGAAGCTCGCCGCGTCCTGGTCGGGCATCTTCAGGCTCAGATAGTAGGGGTCCTGCGGGGAATCACCCTGCTTGCTCGGGTCGGCATCCCGGGTCGGGTCGTCGGGGACCTGCCAGAAGTCGCCGCCGGAGTAGAAGCTGGCGGGATCCTGGACGTGGTACTTCGCCATGATGGAGCGCTGCACCTTGAACAGGTCCTCCGGGTAGCGCATATGCGCCATGAGGTCGGCGCTCATCTGGCTCATCGGCGTCACCGCGCCAGGGAACGCCTTTGACCAGGCCTTGAGGATCGGATCCTCCTGGTCCCACTCGAACAGGCGCACCGAGCCGTCGTAGGCGTCAACGACCGCCTTGACGGAGTTGCGCACGTAGTTCGACTCCTTAGGTGCTCTGACCAGGTCTTTCGAGCCGGTGGCCGCCGTGAGGGACTCGTGCTGGGAGTACGGGTAGTTGTTCGTCGTCGTGTAGCCGTCGAGGATCCACAGGACGCGCTTGGGGGTGGAGGGGTCGTCATCATCATCCACGACGGCCGGATAGGGGTTGCCGTCCAGCGTGAGCCAGGGGGCGACCTTCGCGACGCGCTCGGCGGGATTGCGGTCGTACAGGATCTGGGAGCCCTCCCGGACCTCCTTGGAGAACAGGAGGTTCATCTCCTGGAACTTCACCGCGTACAGCAACCGGTTCCAGTAGTTGGACACGCTGGGGCCGCCGTCGCCGGCGAAGGTCGAGTTCACCTGGCCGTTGGGGGCGGTGTCATCGGGGTAGTCGAGCTCGTGGGGGCTTCCGCCGTCGTCCCCGCCGACAATCGAGTACTTGGGGGAGGACTGGCCGAAGTAGATGCGCGGCTCGTAGGAGCCCAGATCACCCCGGGAGGGGATGCCTCCCTCCCAGAACGCGGGGCTGCCGTCGGAGGCCACCGTGTTGCCGTAGGCGGTGACGACGCCGTAGCCATGGGTGTACACGGTGTGGTCGTTAATCCAGCTCCGCTGGTCCTTCCCGATGCCGTTGAGGTTGAGCTCGCGCACCGCGATAACCGTGTCCCGGCTGCTGCCGTTGATCTGGTAGCGGTCCACGTTCAGGCGGGGCTGGAAGGAGTAGTACTGCTTGTTCTGCTGGACCTGGCGGAAAGTCGGCGAGATCTGGCCGGGGTCGAGCAGGCGGATCGACGCCGTCGACTCCGCGTCCTCCAGCAACTGGCCCGGCTCGGCCGTGGTCTTGGCGTCATAGGCGGTCAGACTGGCGTCCTTCAGGCCGTAGGCGGCCAGCGTGGCCTTGATGTTGCGGCCGATGTACTCCGCCTCCTCGCGCTGCGCGTTGGGCTCGACGACGAAGCGCTGGACGACCGCCGGGTAGCCGGTCCCGATGACCAGGGCCGAGGCCACCATGACGACGACGCCGATGATGGGCAGCCGCCACGAGCTGGAGCGGATCGAGGCGATGAACAGCACCGCGATGACGACGGCGATGGCCGCCAGGATCCCCTGGGCGGGGAGGACCGCGTTGACGTCGGTGTAGGCGGCGCCGTCGAACTTGGAGTTCGAGGAGTGCAGCGAGGTGTAGCGGGTCAGCCAGTAGCGCGCGCCCAGCAGGAGGCTGAGGGCCGCCATGAGGCCGGTCAGGTGGATGCGCGCGGCGCGGGTGAAGTGCTGGGCGCGCGCCACCGCGATCCCGCCGTAGAGGTAGTGGACGGCCACGCTCGCCAGGCCCGCGAAGATGACCACGCGGATGAGGAAGCCGACCACCGTGGTGAGCACCGGCAGGATGAAGACGTAGAAGGAGATGTCCATGCCGAACTGCGGGTCGGTCACCCCGAAGGGCTCAGCGTTGAAGGCCAGGAGGAACTGCTGCCACTTGGGCGCGAGCTCCCAGGCCGCGCCAGCCAGCGCCACGAACGCCGGGATGAGCCAGGCCAGGCGCCGGCGGGAGGGCTCGACGAGCGTGCGGTAGGCCTCTAGATTGCGAGTGGCCTCATCGGTGGGGACCTCGATCTCGCGGGCGCGGTAGGCCGCGACCATCGCACCACCGGTGGCCAGGAACATGATGACGAACCCGACGACGAACAGCGCCCCCGCGCTGGCCCAGTGGGTCCAGAGGATCCGCTGGTAGCCCAGCTGGTTGAACCAGAGGACCTCCGTCCATGAGCGCGAGAGGAAGCCGATGATCGCCGCCGCCCCGGCCAGGATGCCGATCGTCAGGGAGAGCGGTCCCGGGCGCCGTGAGGCGCCGGCGCCCCCGGCGCCTGAGGAGGGGCGCCGCGAGGGGCCGTCACCGCGCCCGCCACTGGATCCCCCAGAGCCGCCGGAGCCGCCGCTTCCACCGCGCGATCCCTCGTCTCCGCCGTCGTCCGACGGGCCGGGGTCATGGGCCTTGAGGGCATCGCCGAGGTGGCGCAGGAAGGCGGCGTCACCCTCGAAGAACATTCCCGAGCGGACGCGGTCCTCCTTGCTGGGCTCGTCCGCGGAGCCCGCCGAGCCCCCGGGCTTCCTCGGCCCCTTCGGTCCCTTAGGCCCCTGAGAGTCCTTGGCGCCCTCGGACGGGGTCCGGGGCGCGCCCTCGGGCCGGTCGGGATCTGGCTGCTCGATGGGGTCGTCGTCGGACCTGTTGCTCACGATCACGCTCCGTCGCTGGTGCCGCGCGGCTCTCGCGCGGGCTGGTCGGCGCTGAGGCGCCCGGGCCCCATGGTCCCATAGGCGCGAGACGGCGATCAAAGCGGGACGCGCCGATCGGCGCCGGGGTGGACGGGGTGACCGGGCAGGAGGGTGCGAGGATAGGCGCATGACGCAGCCGACCTTCCCTGGGGAGAACCCGTCCGTTACTGGGGCCGCGCGCCGCCTCGCGCTCGGCTCGCCGCGCCACGTCGCCCTGGCCGACGCCGTCATGGAGCTCGAGGAGCACATGGCGAAGCGGGGCTGGGACGCCCCCGTGGCGGTCTTCGCGCTGGTGCGTACCTCGGCCGCCCTCCAGGCCGACCCCTCCCTGGCCGACCTCCTGGACCCCGGCGCCGTGGAGGCGGCGAGGGAGAACCCGGAGTCGCTCATGATCGTCGAGCAGGAGGACCTGCCGCCCTCGTCCACGCTGGAGGACCTGCTCACCCAGCTCGCCTGGCCGATGAGCATCGACGGCGTGGCCGTGTCCGCGGAGCGCATCATCCTGCCGGCGGAGGCGGAGGCGGAGGCCGCGGCGATCGAGGACGAGGCCGAGCAGTTGGCCTACCTGGAGAGCCGGCCGGATCGTGAGGAGGTGCGCGTCGTCGTCGGGGCGCTGCGCTCCAATGAGGCGTGGTGCGCGGTGCGCGCCCGCTCCCAGGACTCCCCCGCCATGGTCGCCCAGGGCCCCGACCTGGTGCCGGGCCTGGCGGAGGCCCTGCGGGCCACCTTCATCTGAGCCTCGCCCGGGCGCCGGGGCTCAGCGCCTCAGGCCTCCTCACCGGGGGCGCCGGGCCCGTCCGGGCCGGGGCCCCCGTCCTGCTCCCCGCGCCCGCCCTGGTCGGCCCTGTCCGCCTCACGGGCGGCGTCGGTGTAGCCCAGGGTGCCGTCGAGCAGCGAGGCGAGATCGGCGTCCATCTCGGCGTCCATGTCCTTGTCTGCCCGCCGCATCGTCAGGAAGTCCTCGGGGTGGGCGAGCTCGGAGGCGGTGGGCATGACGTCGGGGTGCTGCCAGAAGGCGTCGCGCTCGGCGTCGCTGGACTCCGCGCCGATGCGCCGCCACAACTCGGCTGCCTCACGGGCGAGCCGGGGGCGGAACTCCAGGCCGATGAGCTGGGCGAAGACCTGCTCAGCGGGACCGCCGGCGGCGCGACGGCGCCGCATCATCTCGGCTAGCGCCATGCCTCGCGGCAGATGCGCGGCGATCGCCCGCTCGGTGACCACCTGCACCCAGCCCTCGATGAGGGCCAGGAGGGTCTCAAGGCGGCCGAGGGCCTCGAGCTGCTCGGGGCTGGACTGCGGGGAGAACATCCCCCCGGCCAGGGCGGCCTGGATCGCCTCGGGGTCATGCGGGTCCGCCTGCGCCACGGCCGCCTCGACGGCGTCGGTGTCGATGGCGATGCCGCGGGCGTAGGCCTCCACGGCGCTCATGACCTGCCCGCGCAGCCAGGGGACATGCGCGTAGAGGCGCGCGGTGGCGGCCTCCCGCACAGCGAAGAACATCCGCACCTCCTCCTCGTCCTCCTCCAAATCGGCAGCGAAGGCGCTGATGTTGGCGGGCAGGAGGGCGGTGCCGGGCTCGCGGGTCAGCGGCAGGCCGACCTCGGTGGAGGCGACGGCCTCCTGCGCGAGCCGCCCGATGGCGTGGCCGAGCTGCATGCCGAAGGCGGCGCCGGCCATGGTGCGCATGATCGCCTCCAGGGCGCCGGCCTGCTTGGAGGCCTCACCCACAACCTCCTCCCCCACAGCCTCGCCCAGGCCCCGCATCTGGTGGGCCAGGGCCTCGGAGAGGGCGCGAGTGGCGGCCTGGGCGACGGGCGCGCAGACGTCCTTCCACACGGGCATGGTCCGAGTGAGCCAGGCCTCGCGGCTCCAGGCCTCGCGCCCACCGGGGGCCGGCATGAACTCGGTCGCGGTGTCCAGCCAGAGATCGGCGACGGTCAGGGCCTGGCGAATAGCCTGGGCCTGCGCGGCCGTGACGGTGGGGTCGCCGCCCTCGCGCGCCCGCTGGAGGGCGAGGTCACGGCCCATGGTCCAGTTGACGGGCTCGGATGAGGAGGCGGCGAACATCTGGGACAGCTGCGCGCGCATCGCCATGGCCTGCCCGGGGCTCATGCGCGCGAGCTCCTCCATCCCGCCCATTGAGGCGAGCCGCTCGGGATCGATGCCGGAGGATCGCAGGGCGGCGACGGCATCGCGCGCGGTCTGCGGCCCGAGGATCGCGGAGAGGAGCTCCTCAAGGGTCTCGAAGGGGTCCTCGCTCATGGGGTTCCTCCCTGGCGGTGGTAACTGGCTGACGTCGGGGCGCTGCCGGGCGGCGGGCGCTGAAAGAACCGCCCGCGGGGCACGGCACGATCGTGCCATGGGCGCCCGCGCGCCGGGTACGCGCTTCGCCCGCAGCGCGATCACGGAACGGGGCGGGGCGGGTGGGCGCGGGGCCGCCCCGTGGGCCATGATGGGGCCCGTGACCGAGCATCCCGACCCGACGCTCCCCGCCTCCGCCTCACCCGCCCAGGAGCCGACCGCCGCGGCTCCGGACGCGGGGGCCGCCCCTGAGGCCGCCGGGGGCCGCCCGCACATCGCTCACCCCTGGCGCTGGCTCCTGGCCGGGGTGGCGCTGGGGGTCCTGGCCTTCATCGCGGCGGCGACGATCCCCGTCCCGAAGGTCATCGAGAGCCCAGGGCGCACCTGGAACGTGCTCGGCACCGTCCAGTCCGAGGGCCAGTCCACCGAACTCATCAGCATCTCCGGCGCCGAGACCTATCACGCGCGGGGCGCGCTGCGGATGACCACGGTGGCGGTCTCCGGCTGCCCGGGCTACCCGGTGACCGCTCTGGACGTCATCCACGCCTGGTTCGACCCCGATGAGGTCGTGCTCGACCGCGACCGGGTCTGCCCCGAGAGCGTCACCGCCGAGCAGCAGCACGAGGTGGAGCAGGCCCAGATGACGAGCTCGCAGGACGCGGCGGTGACCGCCGCGCTCATGGAGACCGGGCTGGCGGACTCTATGGTGCTCACCGTGCGGGGGACCTCCCAGGAGCGGGGCGACGGCGTGTTCAAGGCCGGGGACGTCATCCGCTCGATCACGCCCGCGGGCGGGACGACGACCTCTCCGGCCACCTACGCCCAGCTCCAGGAGCTCATGACGACCATCGCGCCGGGAGCCGAGGTCCAGGTCGTGGTGAGGCGGGACGGGCAGGACGTCAGCCTGACGATGACGACCCTCGCCCCGGGGAAGGGCTCGGGCCGCGAGGGCTCGCTCCTGGGCGTCATGCTCGATGTGCGCGCGAACTCGGATGTCAGCGCGACCTTCTCCCTGTCGGACGTGGGCGGGCCGAGCGCCGGTTCGATGTTCGCCCTCGGCATCGTCGACAAGATCACCCCGGGGGATCTGACCGGCGGCAAGGACATCGCCGGAACGGGGACGATCTCCTCCGATGGCAAGATCGGGCCCATCGGCGGCATCGCCCAGAAGATGGCGGGCGCCTCCGCCGCGGGGTCGCGCTACTTCCTCGCCCCCGCGAGCAACTGCGGGGATGTCCTGGGCCATGAGCCCGAGGGCATGGAGGTCTACGCGGTGTCCAACCTGCATGAGGCCGTGAAGGCCGCCGAGGGCATCGCCGACGACGACACCTCATCCCTCACCACCTGCCAAGCGGTCGCCTCCCGCTGACCACCCCTCGATCGAGACCGGTCGAAAACAGCTCCGAGACCGGGTCCCCGTCCACAGGCGCCCGCCGCTCGCTCCCGCGCGCCGGGCTGTGGTTCACGATTGAGGCTCGGGCTCTCCGAAGACCCGGCGCTCAGCGGCGTCCCAGGCGGCCGCGGCCTCGGGGCTCGGCGCGTACTCCACGATCTCCGAGGAGGCCCGCACCAGGGAGCGCAACCGCGCCAGGTCGCCGTCGATGAGCCCGACGCCGCGGGCCGCGACGGCGATGCTCCCCAGCGCGGCGGCCTCGACGGGCCCCGCCACCACACGCAGGCCGGTGGCGTCCGCGGTCAACTGGCACAGAAGGCGGTTGCGGACTCCCCCGCCGACCATGTGCAGAACACCCACCCGCTTGCCCGACAGCGCCATGGCCTCGCGCACGGCTCTCCGGTAGGCCAGGGCGAGGGACTCGTTGATGCACCGCGCGTACTCGCCGATCGTGCGGGGGCGCGGTTGCCCGGTCGCATGGGCGGCGTCATCGATGCGGGCAGCCATGTCCCCCGGGGCCCGGAAGGAGCCGTCGTCGAGGTCGATGATGGTGCGCAGCGGCTCGCTGGACTCGGCCGCGGCGTCGAGGTCTTCCAGGGAGACGTCGAGCCCCTGGCGCCCCCAGGTGCGCACGGCCTCGTTGAGCGCCCACAGCCCCACGACGTTCTTGAGGTAGCGCACAGTTCCGTCAACGCCGAGCTCGTTGGTGAAGTTGGCGCGCCGGGAGGCCTCGGAGAGCACGGGTCTCTCCAACTCGAGCCCCACATGCGACCAGGTCCCGCAGGACACGTAGGCGAAGTCCTCACCCTGGGCGGGCACGGCAACGACGGCGGAGGCGGTGTCGCGCGAGCCGACGGCGACCACGGGCGTGGGCGCGCCGTCCGGCCCGAAGACCTCAAGGGCATCGCGGCGCACGGGTCCGACGACGGCGCCCGCCTCGATCGTCTCGGGGAGCACCCCCACCAGGTCCAGGCCCAAGTCGGTGCGCAGGCGCTCGACCAGCGGGCGGGACCAACTGCGGGTCCTCACATCCACCAGTCCGGTGGTCGAGGCATTCGTGACCTCGGCGTACATCGATCCGGTGAGCCAGCAGGCGATGAGATCGGGAAGGAGGAGCAGGGTCCGGGAGGGCAGGCCGTTGCCGGGAGAGGGCAGTCCGCCGTCGAGGTCTTCGGCGAGGAGCTGGAAGACGGTGTTGAACTCCTGAACCTGCAGGCCGTTGATGCGGTAGAGTTCTCCAGCGGGGATCGCCGCGAAGAAGCGCTCAGGCATCCCTTTGGTGCGCGGGGAGTTGTAGGCGCTCACCATGCCGGCGGGAACGCCGTTGCCATCGACCAGGCCGTAGTCGACGCTCCAGGCGTCCACGCCGATGGCGGACAGGGGCCCGATGTCGCGCACCGCGGCGAGCAGTCCCTCGCGGATCTCGCTCCACAGGCGCAGGACGTCCCAATAGAGGCGCTCACCGGCGCGGGTGGGCAGGGGGATAGCGCTGTTGGAGAAGCGCCGCGTCTCGGTCAGGGTGATGCGGCCGTCGTCGATGGTGCCGACGATGACCCTTCCGGCGGATGGGCCCAGGTCGATGGCCCCGATGCGGATCGGCGTGCTGCTGCTCATGTCTCCTCCTGCGCTTGGCGCCCCGGGAGGCGTCGGCAGTACGGCCCGCCCGGCGCATCGCTCAAGGTACCCCGATGCCGGCCCCGCCGTCGTAGGACCTGCCCCGCCCCCGGGCCGAGACCGGTCGAAAACAGCATCGAAACCGGTTCTCAGCCTGCGGAGACGGGTGGTTTTCCACAGATTCTCCCGCCCCCCTGGCACGGCGCCGCCTGGGGTGCCAGGCTGATGCTGGCCGCCCCGCCACCGGCTCACCGGTCCCCCGTCCCCATGGCGGCCGTGAGGAGAGCATCGTCATGCGCCTGCGCGGAGCGTCCCCCGTCCTGTGGCGGGGCCCCGGAGAGTGCCAGATCGGAGCCGAGGCGGGCAACGCCATCGTCCTGACGGGGATGAGCGCGGCGGAGCAGCGGCTCATCGACCGCCTCGACGAAGGCATCGACCGGGTCTCGCTGTCCCGCTCAGCGCGCCTGGCCGGCCTGCCCCTGCGTCGCGCCCACGAACTCGTGGGGAGGCTGCGCGAGGCCGGGATGCTGCATGAGGAGCCGTTCCCGGTCGGGGGGCGCGAGGCCGACGACCTCCTGTACTGGGAGCGCCTGCGCTCCCCCGGCGGCGCCTCGGCGCGCGCCCGTCGCCTGGGTGAGGCCCGCTTGGCGGTCCTGGGGCGCTTCGACGACGGGGCGTCGGGGCTGATCGCCCGTGAGGCCACCGCCCTCCTCGCCGAGGCCGGGGTGGGCACGGTCTTGGCCGAGGACCCGGCCCTCGACGCCGCTGTCGCCCAGTCCTTCCCGACGACGGCGCGACGGGCCCCGCTGCGCGCGGTCCCCGACCTCATGCTCACCGTGGAGCCGCATCTCATCGACCCGATCCGGGCGCGGAGCCTGGCGCGGGCCGACGCCCCTCATCTGCCCGTGGTGGTGCGGGAGGTGAGCGTGCGGGTCGGCCCGCTCCTGGAGCCGGGCCGGGCCCTGTGCGCCGCCTGCCTCGATCTGCATGAGCGGGACGCCGACCCGCGGTGGCCGGTGGTGGCCACGCAGGAACGCGGCCTGCCCGCGCCGCGCATCGAGCGGCTTCTGGCGCATCAGGCGTCGGGGCTCGTGGCGAGGACGGTCCTGGAGGCGCTGGCTGATGGGCCGGGGACGTGGGCGGGCCGCAGCCTGGAGATCTCCGGGGCCGAGCCCCTGGGCCTGGAGCGGCAGTGGCTGCCGCATCCGGAGTGCGCCTGCGCGGCGCTGGAATCGGAATAGGCCGGGCCCTAGCCGGTCTGCTCGCGGACGATGGCGAGGATGGCCTCGGAGTAGGCCTCGATCTTGACCGGGCCCACGCCGCGGATGAGGGCGAGCTGCTGTCGGGTGCCCGGTTTGACGACGGCGATGGACCGCAGGGTCGTATCCGCGAAGACCGTGTAGGCCGGCACGGAACGCCCCTTGGCCTCCTCGGCCCGCCAGGCGCGCAAGGCCTCGAACAGGGCGATGGTGGCGGGGTCGTTCTCCTGCTCGAAGAGGGCGGCGGCCTCCTTGGCGCGGGCGCGCGGCGAGGTGCCGCCACTGCCCCGACGGCGCGCCCCGCTTCCCGCGGTGCCGGCGTCGGTGGGCCAGATGCCGTCGAGGAAGCGGGAGTGGCGGCGGGAGGCGCGGCCCCCGGGGTGACGGGCGCGGGCGTAGGAGATAAGGAGGTGCTCGCGGGCGCGGGTGACGCCCACGTAGAGCAGGCGCCGCTCCTCCTCCAGGGCGGCGATCCCCTCGGCCAGGGAGATCGGCAGGAGCCCCTCGCAGGCGCCGATGAGGAGCACCGCGTCCCATTCCAGGCCCTTGGCGGCATGGAGGGAGGACAGGGTGACGCCGTCGACCGTGGGGGCGTTCTGCGCCTCGGCGCGCTCGGTGAGCTCGGCGATGAGGGCGTCGAGGCTGGAGCCGGGGCGGGGGGCGAGCTCGTCCGCGAGGGAGATGATGGCGTTGAGGGAGTCCCAGCGCTCGCGCTGGGCGCCGCGGGCGGCGGGGGGCTGCTCGGCCCAGCCCTCGCGGGCGAGGATCTCCCGGGCGTCGCGGGCGACGTCCCCGGTGAGGGTGGCGGCCTCGGTGCGGGCGGCGCCGCGCAGCAGCACCATGGCGCGCTTGACCTCGTCGCGCTCGAAGAACCGCTCCCCGCCGCGCACGAGGTATCCGATGCCCGCGGAAGCCAGCGCCTGCTCGATGGCCTCGGACTGGGAGTTGGTGCGGTACAGGACGGCGATCTCGGACAGGGGCACTCCGGCAGCGGTGAGCCGCCCCACCTGCTCGACGACGCCCGCGGCCTCGGCGGTGTCATCGTCGTAGGAGTCGAAGCGGACGGCGGGGCCGCTGGGGCGCTGGGCGACGAGCTCGACGGCTCCGGCGGGCAGGCGCAGCGCCCCTGAACCGCGCTGTGAGCGGGCGAGTACCCGGTTGGCCAGGGAGACGACCTGCGGAGTGGAGCGGTAGTCGCGGTTGAGGCGGATGACGCGGGCGCCTTCGTACCGGGAGGCGAAACCGGTGAGGAAGTCCGGGGTGGCGCCGGCGAAGGAGTAGATGGTCTGGGAGACGTCCCCGACGACGCACAGCTGGCGGCGCCGCCCGAGCCACAGGTCCAGCAGGCGCTGCTGGATCGGGGAGACGTCCTGGTACTCGTCAACCACGAAGTGCTTGTACTGGCTCCTCACGCGGGCGGCGATGTCCTCCCGCTCGGCGAGGATGCCGGCGAGGATGAGCAGGACGTCCTCGAAGTCGATGACGCCGCGCTCGCTCTTGGCCTCCTCGTAGAGGTGGAGGACGGAGGCGATGGTGCCGGCGTCGAGCCCGGCGGCGCCGCGCCCGCGCGCGGTGGCGGCCTGGGCGTAGTCCTCGGGGAGGGTGTTGGTGACCTTGGCCCATTCGATCTCCGCGGCGAGGTCCCGGATGAGGGCGCGGTCTGTTCCCAGGCCGAGGCGGGAGGCGGCGACGGCGATGAGGGGTGCCTTGCCGGGCTGGAGGGGGAGGATCTGCCCGCCGACGGCGCTGGGCCAGAAGTAGCGGAGCTGGCTGAGGGCGGCGGAGTGGAAGGTGCGGGCCTGGGCGCCCTCGATGCCCAGCGCGCGCAGGCGGCCGCGCAGCTCGCCCGCGGCCTTCTTGGTGAAGGTGAGGGCGAGGAGCTGGTGGGGGTGGTAGGCGCCGACGGCCACGCCGTGGGCGATGCGGTAGGTGATGGCGCGGGTCTTGCCGGTGCCGGCGCCGGCGAGCACGCACAGGGCGCCCTCCACATGCTCGGCGACGGCGCGCTGATCGGGGTCGAGGGCATCGAGCAGCTGGGCGGGGCTCAGCGGCCGCCCGGCCTGGGTGGGGCCGGGGGCGTCGGGGGTCGGGCTGGGCTTGGTCATCGGGGACAGCCTGCCACGGCCCACTGACGCGTTCCGACGGCGCTTATCGCGATCCGCCCGCCGCTCACGGTCGCCGCGGCGCGCCCTCCTCGGGACGAGCCTCGGCATTCCGCGCGGGCGCCTCGGGCAGCTCCCCGCCGTACCAGTCCTCGATGAGAAGGCGGGCGATGGAGGTGGGTCCGGGAAGGATGACCTCCCCGGCGGACACGGCCTGCGCCAACTCCGAGCGGGACAGAGTGGCGGCGTCAGTGACCTCCTCGCCGTCGGGGCGCGCGGGGCCCTGGCCGGGGGCGAGGCGGGCGCGGTAGCCGAGCATGAGGGAGCGGGGGAAGGGCCAGGGCTGGGTGGCGACGTGCTCGACCGCCTCGACCCGCAGCCCGATCTCCTCGGCGACCTCCCGGGCGACGGCTGCCTCAGCGGACTCCCCCGCCTCGATGAACCCGGCGACGGTGGAGTAGCGCCGGGGCGGCCAGGCGGCGCCGTGGACCAGGACGATGCGGTCGCGCTCGTCGGTGACCGCCATGATGACGGCGGGGTCGGTGCGGGGGAAGGAGATGGCCCCGCAGCCGCCGGGTCGCGGGCAGCGGCGGGCCCAGCCGGCCTCGTGGGGCTCGGTGCGGGCCCCGCAGGCGGCGCAGTGGGGGGCGGAGGCGTGCCAGGCGGCCAGGGCGACGGCGGTGGTGGCGAGCCCGGCGTCGTGGGCGTCGAGGGCGGCGCCGACGGCGCGCAGCGCGGACAGCGGGTTGGCCGCGAGTATCCGCTCGAGGTCGGCGTGGGGCCGCCTGGCGCCCTCGGCGTCCTGGGGCTCGGCGGCTGTGGTGGCGGGAGCGCCGTCGGGAATGATCGCGGCGATCCAGCTGGCGCCCTCGGCCTCCTCCCCCGGCCCGCCCGTTCCCGCCTCGCCCACCGCGCCGCCGCGTGGGGAGCGGCCGAGGTAGATGAGGAGCAGCCCGCTCAGGTCCGCGTCGGTGGCGCGCAGATCGGCCAGGCGCAGGCTCTCCGGCGCGGACTCGAAGGGCGTGAGTCCATCCAGGGGCAGGTCGGGGCGGATGGCGGGGGCCGCGAGCGCCACGCGCCCCCGGGCATCGGCCAGGAGCAGCCGGGTGGCGGGGTCGGCGGCGAGGCGCTTCAGGAGCCCCGGTTCGGCGCGGCGCGCGGAATCCCGGTCGGTCTGACTGCGCGAGAGCATCGGTAGCGCGAGGGAGGCGGGTCGGGCGCGGTGGGCGCGCCGCGTGGTCGGCGCGTCCCGGTCGGTCTCATGAGGCGCGGTGGGGCGGGGCGCGCCGGGTTGGGAGGACATGCGCCCACCATGCGCCTTTCCCCGATCGTCCGCCCAACGGGTCCCAACAGGTGGGGCACCGCGCCCCAGGCCTGGTCGCGGAGTCGGCCGCGCAGCGGCGAGCCGTCCTGAGGGCCTCCAGGACGCCTGAGTCGGGCGATCCTCTAGGGTTCCTCCATGCGGACCTACCTCGATCATGCGGCGACGGCGCCGACGCGCCCCGAGGTTGCCGAGCAGGTGGCGCGGGATATGGCTGAGATGGCTGGCGGGGCGGGCGGCCGGGCGGACGGGGCGCTGGCGAATCCGGCGGCTCTGCATGGCTCGGGCCGGAAGGCGGCGGGGCGCCTGGCCGAGGCGCGGGGCCGGATCGCGGCGGCCCTGGGGGTGGACGCGCACGAGGTGATCCTGACCTCTGGCGGGACGGAGGCCGATGGGCTCGTGGTGGCGGGGCGGGCCTTGGCGGTCCCGGGTGGGGTGCTGGCCGTCTCGGCGGTGGAGCACCCGGCGGTACTGGATTCGGCCAGGACGGCGCGGGCGCGCCTGGGCGCGCGCCTGCGGGTTCTAGGAGTCGACGGCGCGGGGCTGGTGCGGCCGGAGACCGCGGCCGCGGTGGTGCGGGAGGCGCGGGATGCGCGGGAGGCGCCGGATGCGCCGGCGGGCGGGGGCGCGGCCCGCCCCGAGGGCGGG
>NZ_VWPE01000023.1:0-29268 GCF_009829635.1 Actinomyces sp. zg328 | reverse complement strand
AGGCCGGCGCCGCCGACGCCGCTCAGGCCGGCACCGCCGACGCCGCTCAGGCCGGCGCCTCCGCCGGCGCCCCTGGCGCCGCCGTCGACGCCCGGATGACGAGACTCGGGGCGATCGTGGCGACGCCGGGGGCCGGCCCCGCGCCGGTGAGCATCCCCACCGCCGCCCTCGCCAGCGCCGCGGGGTCCTGGTCGACACTGGTCAGGGAGAACTCCGGGCGCGAGGCCAAGCGCGTGTTGTCATAGCTGGCCAGTGGGAGGCGCGCCCCCCGCTGGAATAGGGCCGCGGCGACGTCGATGGCCAGCAGGTCGTTGTAGGCCACGATCGCCGCGGGCCCGGTGGCTCCGGTGAGGGCCGAGTCCAGGGCGGGCGGCGCGCCGTCCGCGCAGGAGGCCGAGGAGAAGGACATCCCGCGGGCCTGGGCGGCCGCGCGGCAGGCGAGACCGCGGGCGTCGACGAGCCGCTCATGCAGGATCCGCGCGGGGGTCAGGTAGGCGATGTGCCGGGTGCCGAGACCCGCGAGGTGCTCCATGACCTGTTCGGCCGCGCTCGTTTCGTCCATATGGGCCGTCGCCACGACGTGCCCGGGCAGGGCGCGGTCCAGCAGGCACACCGGCAGACGGCCCCCCAGCCGCTCCAGGGCCTCGGCCCCCATGCGCGTGCCGGGCAGGATGAGGCCGGCGGGGCGCATCCGCAGGGCGTCGGCGATCGTGCTCTCCTCCAGGCGCGCCTCGAGATCGGACACAAGCACCACCAGGCTGTGGCCCACCCGCGCAGCCTCCCGGCGGATGTGGCGCACCAGGATGTCGAAGAAGGGGTTGTCCAGGTAGGGCAGCACGATGACGAGGCGGCTGGAGCGGCGCGAGGCCAACTGCGCCGCCGCGCCGTTGGGCTGATAGTCGAGGTCCCGGGCCGCCTGGAGGATCCGCTCACGGGTGCGCTCGGACATCCTCCCGCCGCCCTTGAGGGCCAGCGAGACGAGCCCCCGGGACACGCCGGCCGCCCGCGCCACGTCGGACTGGGTCGCGTGCCCCCGCGGCGCGCCGTCGGCGATCGCCATATCGTCCTCCCAGCGGTTCGCGCCGCCCCGGGGCGGCGCCTCGACGGATGATCGGATCGGCCCGGGAGGGATCCCGGGCGCGCTCACGGGGCCAGGGTACGATCGGGCGACCCCGCCAGGGGCGAGCGCGACCAGCGATCCTCGAGAGGAGGGCGGAGCCCCATGACCACAGGCCGTGACGGACGCGTCACGATCTCCACGGTGGCGGCGCGCTGCGGGCGCTCGATCTCCACGGTCTCCGCCGCGCTCAATGGCGCGGCCGGCGTCGCCCCCGCGACCCGCGAGGAGATCCTGGCCGTGGCCGCTGAGCTCGGCTACAACGCCGACCCCCGGGCGCGCCTCCTGCGGCAGCGGCGCACCGGTCTCATCGGCGCCAGCTTCGACATCAACCAGGCCTTCCAGGGCGGGATCGTCGACGGCCTCTACCGCAGTTGCTCCCAGCACGGGCGCTCCCTGGTGCTGGCGGCCTCGACCCCGCACCGCGACGAGGCCGAGGGGCTGCGCTCCCTGCTCACCGAGCGCTGCGAGGGGCTTATCCTCGTCGACCCCTGGGTGGGGCACGACATCGTCGCCGACGCCGCCGCGCGCGTCCCGGTGGTCATGGTGTGCCGGGAGTCGGGACTGCCGAACGCCGACCTGGTGCGCTCGCGGGACGACGTGGGCATCACCGCGCTCGTCGACCACCTCGTGCTCACCGGGCGCCGTCGGATCACCCATGTCGACGGCGGAGGGGCGAGCTCGGCCCCGATGCGCCGCGCCACGTTCCTCGCGGCCATGGCCGAGCACGGCCTGGGCGACCGGGCGCGCGTGATCGACGGCGGCTCCGACGAGGAGTCCGGCACGCGGGCCGTGCGCGTCATCCTCGACGCTCGCGCCCTGCCCGACGCGATCCTGTGCTTCAACGACCACCAGGCGATCGGCGCCCTCATGGAGCTGCGCCGGTGCGGGGTGCGCGTGCCCGAGGACGTCGCGGTTACCGGCTACGACGGCATTCCCGCCACCGGCCTGACCGCGTTCTCCGTGACCACCATCGAGCAGGACGCGCTGCTCCTGGCCGAGGTCGCCGTGCGGGCCCTGGCCGCCCGCATGGAGTCCCGCGAGGAGGGCGGGGGAGCGGGGGGCCGCGGCGCGGGGGCCCCCGCGGTGGCGCCCCCGATGATGCCCGACGGCGTCGTCGTCCAGGAGCGCCCCGAGGGAGGGCTGCTGTACTCGGTGATGCCCCGGCTCGTCCTGCGGGGGACCAGTCAGGCGGCCCCGGCCGCTTATGCCGCCCGGGCCCCGCGCTGAGCCCGGCCCCGGCGGGCGCCTCCTGGTGACGACGAGCAGCGGGCGCCGTCGCCCGCGAGGACGCGGGAGGCGACGGCGCCCGCTGGGATGCCCCGCCTGAGCGGGACCGTGGCGGCTCAGTCCAGGAGCACGGGCTGGCCGCTCTTGGCGGAGGCCGTGGCGGCCTCGGCCAGTCGCAGGGCCTTGATCGCGTCGTCGATGCTCGTGGGCGGCGTCGTGCCGGCCTCGACGGCCTCGATGAAGGCGGAGAGCTCCAGGCGGTAGGCGTCCGCGTAGCGCTCCAGGAAGAAGTCCAGGTACGGCTCCTGGGCGTCGGTCACCTCCGCGTTGGACAGGCGCACGGTGGTGGCGCGGATGTTCTCGGCGAACAGGGCGCCGTCGCGGCCCGAGGCCTCCAGGCGCTGGTCGTAGCCGGAGGCGCAGTGGCGGTTGTTGATGATCGTGGCCACCGCCCCGGAGGCGGCCTTGAGGGTGACGACGGCGGCGTCGAAGTCACCGGCGGCCTTGATGCCCTCGTCGAGGTTCTGGCCCACGGCGTGGACCTCGACGATGTCGCCCAGGAAGAAGCGGGCCATGTCGAAGTCGTGGATCGTCATGTCGCGGAAGATGCCGCCGGAGACCTTGATGTACTCCACCGGCGGGGCGGCGGGGTCGCGGCTGATGATGGTCAGCTGCTCCAGCTCGCCGATGCGGCCGTCGGCCACGGCGGCGCGCACCGCCGCGAAGGAGGGGTCGAAGCGGCGGTTGAAGCCGAACATGACGGGGGTCGTCACGGCGTCGAGCTCGGCGCGGGCGGCCTCGACGTCCTTCATGTCCAGGGCGATCGGCTTCTCGCACAGGACCGCCTTGCCGGCCTTGGCGGCCGCGAGGAGGTGGGGGATGTGCAGCGGGGTGGGCGAGCCGACGACGACGGCGTCGACCTCGGGGTCGGCGAAGACCTCCTCGGCCTCCTTGCACGCGCGGGCGCCGTGGAGGGCCGCGAGGTCTTCGGCCGCGGTGCCGATGGGGTCGCACACGAGGGTGAGCTCGGCCTGCGGGTGCGCGGCGATGGTCTTGGCGTGGACGTGGCCGATGCGGCCGGCGCCGATGACGGCGATTCTGAGCATCGTTGCTCCTTAGGTTGTTCGTGGGGGTGGGACGGGGCGGGACCGGCCGGGGGTGGGGCTTGCCGCCTCCCCCGGCCGGCTCCTGCTCACGGCTTGGGCATGATGACGTCGCGGACCAGGGCGTCCAGGTCGGCGTCGGCCTGGAGGAAGCCGCGCAGCGTGTTGACCGTGGCGCCGAAGGTGTCGAACTCGGCGGGCGTCATGCCGTCGGGCTCGTAGGCCCGGACGAACTCGGGGATGCCGAGCAGGGTCTTCATGATCGCGTCGTCAACGGGGACGTCCAGGCGGTTGGTGGGCTTGTAGTCCGACTTGTTGATGATCTCCTGCCACTTGAAGGGCGGGGAGATGACGACGTCGCCGCCGACGAGCTCGGACCAGTGCATGACGTTGCGGAATGCCGCGGCGAGCATCCGGGCGCGCAGGCCGCGGGCCTGGAACTCGGCGTGGGCGCGCTTGAAGGCGGCGATGCCGGCCCACTCCAGGTGACCGGGGTCGAGGAAGAGCTCCTCCTTCTTGGCGACCGTCTTGATCCAGTCGTCCAGGCGGCCGACCATGAGGGTGACGACCGGGCCCATGGTGGAGGTGTCCAGGCCCTCGGCCTCTCGCCGCTTGAGGCCGCGCTCGATGGCCTCGCCGGTGGCCACGGCCTGGGGGACTGAGAAGGAGACGGTGACATTGACCGACACGCCGCGGTAGGTGGCGTCCTCGATCGCCTCGACGCCCACCGAGGTGGCGGGGATCTTGACGATGATGTTCTTGGCCAGCTTGGAGAACTCCTCGGCCTGGTCGGCCAGGGCCTTGGCGGAACGGGCCAGGCGGGGGTCGGTCTGCATGGAGAGGCGGCCGTTGCGGCCCTTGTGCTCCTCGAAGGCGGGCTCGAGGAGCTTGGCGGCCTCGATGCTCAGCTCGCGCACGACCTGCCAGCCGATCTGGGACTCGGAGGCCTCGGGCATCTCCTTGGCGAGCTCGGCGATCCGGGGGAGCCAGACGTCCTTGCGCTGGTTGATGCACGTGAAGGCGATGGTCGGGTTGCAGGTGGCGCCCACGCCTCCGAAGGAGATGGACTGGCGGAGCTCGTCGGGATCCGCTGAGTCATTCCACAGCGCCGTGGGGAAGTTCTGGGCGGCCTCGAGGAGTGGGCCGGGTGTGTGTTCGATGGTCATCTGCTGCTCTCCTGGTCGGGTTCCCGCAGTGTTCAACCGCAGTCGCCTGGCGGCGTTGCCTGGCTGCGGGTCCTATTCAAGCCGACGCCGTCGCCCCTGTCAACCGATTGTCCAGACAAACCCTCCAGCGAGACCGGTCGAAAATAGGAGCGAGACCGGTCCGCGGACCGGTCTCGCTCCTATTTTCGACCGGTCTCGCATGTGTGTGGTGGGGGCGGCGGCGGGGTTAGGTGGAGAAGAGGGTGGTGGTGAAGGAGTAGCGCGAGGCGCGGTAGACGTGGCTGCCGTACTCGATGACCCTGCCCGAGGCGTCGTAGGTGGTGCGCGTGGCGGTGAGCAGGGCGGCGCCGCGCTTCTCGCCGAGCGCCCTCGCCTCGGCCGCCGTGGCGGGGCGGGCGCCGATGGTCTGGCGCGCCGTCGTTGGGATGACCTGCTCGGCGCGCAGGAGGTCGTACAGGCCCCCGGTGGCCAGGGCCTGGCGGGAGGGGCAGATGTCCGCCGGGATGAGATTGGTCAGCACCGCGATCGGCTCGCCGTCGGCCGTGCGCAGCCGGGACAGCCTCACGATCTGCGTCCCCTCGGTCACCTCCAGGCTGGCGGCCTCGGCCGCGTCCGCGGGGTGCTCGTCGTGCTCCAGGACCTCGGTGGACACCTCGTGGCCGGCGGACTCCAGGTCCGAGTGGAGGCTCGTGAGCTCCATGGGGCGGTGGACCCGCGTGGGGGAGACCAGGGTGCCCACGCCCCGCCTGCGGGTGAGCAGCCCGCGGTCCACGAGCCGTTGGAGCGCCTGGCGGGCGGTGGGCCGGGAGACCGCGAGCCTCTTGGCCATGGACAACTCATCCTCCAGCCGCGTGCCCACGGGGAGCTCGCCGCTCAGGATCGCCTCCGCGATCGGCTCGGATATCTGGAAGTAGAGCGGCACCGGGCTCTTGCGGTCCAGTTGGATCTCGACGACGCGCGGCGCCCTGCCCCCGGTAGGAGGGGCCTGGTGTGGCGTGGGGCTCGGATCGGGCATGGTCGGCGTTCCCTGGTTCTTCGGCGCGTGGGCCCGGCGGGTCTCGCCCGGGCCGCGATGGGTGGCGATGCGCCCCTGTCCTGATGGTCGGGGCATCCAGCGAGAGTACCTGACTATGTGCGCATTTGTCATGTTCAGCATTTGTTCGGACAAATATTGACAGTGGTGGGAAGCGGGGGCAGGCTTGGGCCCAGGGCGCCGAGCGGGCGCCCGCCCGCCCCCGACGACGCGGAAGGGAAACCATGACCGTTTCGACCACCCCGCCTCTGGATGTCCTGACCATCGGTCGCTGCGGCGTCGACATCTACCCCCTCCAGATCGGCGTCGGCCTGGAGGATGTCGAGTCCTTCGGCAAGTTCCTCGGCGGCAGCCCGACGAACGTCGCCGTCGCCGCCGCCCGCTACCGCCATCGCTCGGCCGTCATCACCGGCGTGGGGGACGACCCCTTTGGGCGCTTCGTCTGCCAGGAGATGCGAGCCCTGGGCGTCTACGACGACTACGTCGTGCCCAAGCCGGGCATGAACACGCCGGTCACTTTCTGCGAGATCTTCCCGCCGGACAGCTTCCCTCTCTACTTCTACCGCGAGCCCTCCGCCCCGGACCTCGAGCTCGACGACGCCGACATCCCCCTGGACGCGGTGCGCGACGCCCGCATCTTCTGGGTCTCGGTCACCGGGCTGAGCAAGTCGCCGTCCCGCGAGGCGCACCACGCCGTGCTTGAGGCCCGGGGCCGCCGGGCGCATACGATCGTCGACCTCGACTTCCGCGAGATGTTCTGGCCCGACCGTGCCACCGCCCACGAGGAGGTCGCCAGGATCCTGCCCGGGGTGACCGTCGCCATCGGCAACCGCGAGGAGTGCGAGGTCGCCGTGGGCGAGACCGAGCCGGACCGCGCCGCCGACGCCCTCCTGGAGGCCGGCGTCGAGCTCGCCATCGTCAAGCAGGGGCCGCTGGGCACCCTGGCCAAGACCCGCGACGAGCGCATCGAGATGCCCGTGACCCCCGTTGAGACCAAGAACGGCCTGGGCGCCGGGGACGCCTTCGGCGGGGCCATCTGCCACGGCCTGCTGTCGGGCTGGTCCCTGGAGAAGACGATCTTCGCCGCCTCCACCGCGGGCGCCATCGTCTGCGAGCGCATCGAGTGCTCGACGGCGATGCCCACTGAGCCCGAGCTCCTCAACGTCATGCGGCGCCACCGCGACCGGTGCGCCCCGAGCCTGAAGGATCTGTGACATGCCAGGACTGACCGAGCGACTCGTCGAGATCCGGGCCAATGACCCCGGGCGCATCGCCCGGACCCTGGCCGATCGCCCCCGCGGTTCCCTGCCCGCCGATGGTGGCAAGCTCATGATCATCGCCTGCGACCACCCCGCCCGAGGGGCGCTCGCCGCCGGCCCCGATCCCATGGCCATGGCCTCCCGTGAGGATGTCCTCGCGCGCTGCGTCGAGGCCCTGGGCCGCCCCGGCGTCAACGGCTTCCTGGGCACCGCCGACCTCATCGAGGACCTCGCCCTGCTGGGCGCCCTGGACGGCAAGCTCGTCTACGGCTCGATGAACCGGGGAGGGTTGGCCGGGGCCTCCTTCGAGATGGACGACCGCTTCACCGGCTACGATGCCGCGGGCGTCGTCGGGGCCGGTCTCGACGGCGGCAAGATGCTCCTCCGCATCAACTACTCCGACCCGGCCACGGCCTCCACGCTGGCGGCCTGCGCGCGCGCCGTCGACGAGCTCGCCGAGAACCGGGTCATGGCGATGGTCGAGCCCTTCATCTCCCGTTGGGAGGAAGGACGTATCATCAACGACCTGAGCCCCGACGCGGTCATCGCATCGATGGCCATCGCCTCCGGGCTGGGGCGCACCTCGGCCCACACCTGGCTCAAGCTCCCCGCCGTGGCGGAGATGGAGCGGGTGATGGAGGCGTCGACGCTGCCAGCCCTCATCCTGGGGGGCGCGGTCAGCGAGCGCGCTGGCGAGGCGCGCGAGGCTTGGGCGCGGGCGCTGACCCTGCCAACGGTCAAGGGCCTCGTCATCGGCCGCTCACTTCTCTATCCGCCCGACGACGACGTCGCCGCCGCCGTCGACTCCACCGTAGGACTGCTCTCATGACCACTGGATACACCGCGATCCCCGCCCCCGGCGTCACCGACATCCACATCCCCGCCGGCTCCTCCGGCCACGACGGCCTCGCTGTCGACATCACCCCCGAGCGCGCGGGGTGGACCTACTCCGGGCTGCGCGTGGCCGTGCTCGACCCGGGCGCCTCTCAGACCCTGTCCACCGGGGAGTCCGAGTTGCTCGTGCTCCCCCTGGAGGGCGGCTGCGCCGTCGAGGTCGATGGTCAGGGCTACGAGCTCGACGGGCGCGACGGCGTGTTCACCGGCATCACCGACTACCTCTACATCCCGCGCCACAAGGACTTCACCCTCTCCTCGCCCGGAGGCGGGCGCTTCGCCCTCCCCTCGGCGATCGCCACGCGCGATCTGCCCGTGGCCCGCTACGGGCGCGAGCAGGTGCGGGTGGACCTGCGCGGCGCGGGCGACTGTTCGCGCCAGGTCAACAACTACTGCCTGGCCAACGGGGTTGAGACCAGCCATCTGCTGTGCTGCGAGGTCCTGACCCCCGGGGGCAACTGGTCCTCCTATCCCGCCCACAAGCACGACGAGCGCTCCGAGGCCGAGCGCGAGCTCGAGGAGATCTACTACTTCGAGATCGCCGACAGCCCCGAGGGAGGGCCCGGCTTCGGCCTCCACGCGACCTACGCCGCGCGCGAGGACCGCCCCATCGACCTGTGCGTCCCCGTGCGCAAGGGGGACGTGGCCCTCGTGCCCTACGGCTACCACGGCCCCTGCGTCGCGGCCCCCGGCTACGACATGTACTACCTCAACGTCATGGCCGGACCGGATGAGGACCTCGTCTGGCTCGCCCCCGACGACCCGTCCCACCACTGGATCCGCGCCACCTGGGAGGCCCAGGAGGTCGATCCCAGGCTGCCCATGGCGCGCTGAGGCCCGGGCGGGCCGGCGCCGCCCGCCCGGCCCGCCATTCCAAATGACCGTTTGATATGACATGCTTTGCGCATCGTCCGATGCCGCACGAGAGAGAGACCACGAACGTGAGCAATGAGGCCTACTCGGGAACGATCCGCCTGACCGTGGCGCAGGCGACCATCCGCTTCCTGTCCAACCAGTACTCCGAGCGCGACGGCGTCGAGCAGCGCCTCATCGCCGGCGCTTTCGGCATCTTCGGCCACGGCAATGTCGCCGGCATCGGCCAGGCGCTCCTCCAGAACGAGATCGCGCCCGTCGAGGGCGAGGAGCCGATGCCCTACATCATGCCCCGCAACGAGCAGGGCCAGGTCCACGCGGCCGCCGCCTTCGCCAAGGTGAAGAGCCGGTTGCAGACCTACATGTGCACCGCCTCCATCGGCCCGGGCAGCCTCAACATGGTCACCGGCGCCGCCCTGGCCACCACCAACCGCCTGCCTGTCCTGCTCTTCCCCTCCGACCAGTTCGCCACCCGCGTGCCGGACCCGGTGCTCCAGCAGCTCGAGGACCCGACGACGCTCGATGTCACCGTGAACGACGCCTTCCGCCCCGTCTCGCGCTTCTTCGACCGCATCAACCGGCCCGAGCAGCTCATTCCCTCGCTCCTGAACGCCATGCGCGTGCTCACCGACCCCGCCGAGACCGGCGCCGTCGTCATCGCCATGCCCCAGGACGTCCAGGCCGAGGCCCATGACTGGCCGGTGGAGTTCTTCCGCAAGAGGGTGTGGCACGTGCGCCGCCCCGTGCCCGAGCCGGCCGCCCTGGAGCGCGCCGTGGCCATGATCAAGGCCGCCAAGAGGCCGATGATCATCTCCGGTGGTGGCACGATCTACTCCGAGGCCAGCGAGGAGCTCCGCGCCCTGGCCACCGCCACGGGCATTCCCGTGGCCGACACCCAGGCGGGCAAGGGGGCCATCAACTTCGACCACCCCTGCGCCATCGGGGGAGTGGGATCCACCGGCGGCGACTCCGGCAACCACATCGCCGATAAGGCTGATCTCGTCATCGGCGTGGGCACCCGCTACTCCGACTTCACCACCGCCTCCAAGACGCAGTTCAAGAACCCTGACGTCCGCTTCGTCAACATCAACGTCTGCGCCTTCGACGCCGCCAAGGAGAGCGCCGAGATGGTCGTGGCCGACGCCCGCGAGGCCCTGGCCGCCCTAACGACGGCGCTGGATGGCTACCACGTGGACGAGGCCTACTCGGCCGAGATCACCGCCGAGCGCGAGGGGTGGCTGGCCCGCACCGCAGAGTGCTACCACCTGGGCCACGGCCCGCTGCCCGCCCAGACGGAGGTCTTCGGCGCCCTCAACGAGCTCATGGGCGACGAGGACATCCTGATCAACGCCGCCGGCTCCATGCCCGGTGACCTCCAGGCCCTGTGGCAGGCCCGCACCCCCGTCCAGTACCACGTGGAGTATGCCTTCAGCTGCATGGGCTACGAGGTCCCGGCGGCCCTGGGCTGCAAGCTCGCCCGCCCCGAGTCCGAGGTCGTCTCGATCGTCGGCGACGGCACCTACCAGATGCTCCCCATGGAGTTGGCCACGGTGGTTCAGGAGGGCGTCAAGGTCATCTACGTCCTGCTGCAGAACTACGGCTTCGCCTCCATCGGGGCGCTGTCTCAGTCGCGCGGCTCCCAGCGCTTCGGCACCAAGTACCGCCTGCGCGGGGCGGGCAGCCACCTGGCCGACGAGGAGCGGGTCCCCGGCGTCGACATCGCCGCCAACGCCCGCTCCTGGGGCCTGGAGGTCCACGAGGTCCACTCCATCGCCGAGTTCCGCGAGGCCTACGCCAAGGCCGCCGCCAGTGACAAGCCCTCGATGATCCACATCGAGACCGACCTCTACGGGCCCAACCCGCCCGGGTCGAGCTGGTGGGACGTGCCCGTTTCGGGCGTCTCTCGCCTGGAGTCCACGCAGCGGGCGTACGAGGACTACGACCGCGACCGCGCGCCGCAGCGCCACTACCTGTGACGGCGGTGCCGCCGGCGCCGACCCACCTCGCCAGCCGGGGGAGGGGCGGTGCCGACGGCTCGGGGCGGGGCCGCAGCTGACGGGCTGCGGCCCCGCCGCGTGCCCGGACCCCGCCCGCTTCCTGCCCTCAGCCTGGGTCCAGACCGGACGCCTGCGCGGGCCCCACGGCACCGACATCTTCGATCAGGCAGAGTCCACGGCCCCATGCCGCTGGCCGTGGACCAGGCCATGAGCTTCCTCCGCAAGCACGCCTACAAGGCCGCGCTCTTCGGTGAGGTCCGCCGCCGTGACGCCTACTCCGTTCCCGTCGAGCCGATCCGCGAGGCCGGGATCGTGGAGCAGTGGGGCACCGGCGTGCGGCGGGTCTTCGCCCAGGTCGCGCAGGCCGGTCTGCCCGAGCCGGTGATCGAGGAGGTCCGGGACCGGGTGCGGGTGACGATCTACGTGCCCAGCCACGACCCGGGACGGGTGGGTGAGCACGTGAGCAAGTCGAGTGAGCACGTCATGGTGGTCCTCACCGCTGCGGGCACTCCCCGGTCTCGTTCTGAGTTGCTCGCCGCCATTGGGCTTGCCGACGCCTATGGGAACTACCGCCGCCATGTGCTCCCGCTCATCGAGCGGGGATACCTCGCCCGGATGATCCCCGGCAAGCTCAACAGCGGCCTCCAGCGCTACCGTCTCACCGACGCCGGCCGCGCCCGCCGCGACGGCCGTTCCGGACACGCCGAATGAGTCCCTTGTCCACCATCAAGCACCGGCGAGGGCCTCTGACAAGGGGTGGGGGAGGATCTCACGGGCGCTGTCCAAACTCTGGGCCGAAGGTCACAATGTGCTGACAAAGGTCCCAGGATGCCGTAGTGTGACGACGTCACGTCCGGTACCCGCGCGAAGCGGCCGGTCTCGATGGCGGCCAGCGACGATCGCCGGCCCCACCCCTCGAATCGAAGGAGTCAATGACGATGAAGACGATCCAGCACTGGATCAATGGAGCGTATTACGAGGGCAGCCCGATCGGCCGCTTCCCCGTCGAGAACCCCGGCACCGGTGAGGTGGAGAAGGAGCTGCTCCACGCCTCCGAGGCCGACCTCAACCACGCCGTCGAGGTGGCCAGGGAGGCCCAGAAGAGCTGGGCCGGCTACTCCCTGGCCAAGCGCACCTCCATCATGTTCAAGATGCGCGAGCTGGTCCTGGCCCACACCGATGAGATGGCCCGGCTCATCGTCGAGGAGCACGGCAAGAACTACTCCGACGCCGTCGGCGAGATTCAGCGGGGCCGTGAGACCCTCGACTTCGCCACGGCCATCAACCTGGCCCTCAAGGGCGAGTACTCATTCGACATCTCCACCGGCGTTGACATCCACACCGTCCGCCAGCCTGTGGGAGTCGTCGCCGGCATCTGCCCCTTCAACTTCCCCACCATGGTGCCCATGTGGATGCACCCCGTGGCCATCGCCACCGGCAACGCCTTCATCCTCAAGCCCGCCTCCACCACGCCGTCGGCGGCGCTGCTGACGGCCGAGCTCTACAAGGAGGCGGGCCTGCCCGACGGCGTCTTCAACGTCGTGTCAGGCGACCGCACCATGGTCACCAAGATCCTGGAGCACCCGGGCGTCGACGCGATCTCCTTCGTCGGCTCCACCCCGGTGGCCCACATCATCCAGAACACCGGCATCGCCAACGGCAAGCGCGTCCAGGCCCTGGGCGGGGCGAACAACCACGCCATCGTCATGCCCGACTCCGACCTGGACTTCGCCGCCCAGCACATCTCCGCCGCCGCCTTCGGGGCCGCGGGCGAGCGCTGCATGGCCCTGCCGGTCGTCGTGGCCGTGGGCGGTTGCGGCCCCGA
Organism: Actinomyces sp. zg328; assembly: GCF_009829635.1. NCBI lineage: Bacteria > Bacillati > Actinomycetota > Actinomycetes > Actinomycetales > Actinomycetaceae > Actinomyces > Actinomyces sp. zg328. The sequence goes on along the minus strand of NZ_VWPE01000023.1, from coordinate 16,771 downwards.
CCTCGCTCAGCGCGTCAAGGCCCACGCCGAGAAGATCAAGGTCGGCTACGGCATGGACGAGGGTGTCGAGATGGGCCCCGTCATCGATGCCAAGTCCAAGGAGTTCATCATCGGCCTCATCAACGAGGGCGAGTCCAAGGGCGGGCAGGTGGTCCTCGACGGGCGCGGGCTGGTGATCCCCGGCCACGAAAACGGCCACTTCCTCGGCCCCACCATCGTGGACAACGTGCCGCTCGACTCCGACCTCTACCGCGAGGAGGTCTTCGGCCCGGTGCTCTCCATCGTCCACGCCGACACCTACGACGACGCCATCAAGATCGTCAACTCCTCGCCCTTCGGCAACGGCTCGGCCATCTTCACCAATGACGGCGGCGTCGCCCGCCGCTTCCAGCTCGACGTCGAGGCGGGCATGGTCGGCGTCAACGTGCCGATCCCCACGCCGGTCGCCTACTACTCCTTCGGGGGATGGAAGGAGTCCCTGCTGGGCGACACCCACATCCACGGCCCCGAGGGCGTCAGGTTCTACACCCGCGCCAAGGCCATTACGTCCCGCTGGCCCAGCGAGAAGACCTACTCCGCCACTATGTCCTTCCAGCGCGAGGAGTGATGGCGCGCTGAGGGCGGATCCGCGGCGGCGCGCCTCGGCCGCGGGGCCATCGGGCCCCTGGCCAGCGCGCGCCGCCCGCGGCGTCCTCGGGCAGTTTTGTCCGCACAAAAACCTTCCCCTGTAGCGGTGGGGGCGGTATGCTGAGCATGGTTCCGAAACGATTCGGAACATCTGTTGCGAAGGAGCACCACGATGTCGACGACGACGAACTCGAAGGCCGTCAACACCAACGACCCGAAGTACTCGAAGCTCACCATTGGCGTCTGCCCGGACCAGTGGGGAGTCTGGTTCCCCGAGGACCCCAAGCAGATGGACCCCCGCCAGGCCTGGGAGGAGATGGCCGAGGCCGGCTTTGAGGTCATCGAGACCGGCCCCTATGGCTACTTCCCGACCGACCCCAAGGAACTGCAGAAGTGGTGCGACGAGTTCGGCATGCGCGTCGTCGCCGGCACCGGCTGGGGGATCCTCCACAAGCAGGAGGCCTGGGAGACCACGCTGAAGACCTTCCGCGCCATCGCCGAGACCCACGCCGCCGTCGGGGCGGAGTACATCGTCCACCTCCCCCCGCTCTACCGCGATGACAAGACCTGGGAGTGGACCGATGACCGCGTCCTGTCCGACGACGCCTGGAAGCTCTACGTCGAGCACGCCAACGCCCTGGGCCAGATGCTGCTGGACGAGTACGGCCTCAAGATGGTCCTCCACCCCCACGGCGACTCCCACATCGAGACCCCCGAGGAGATCGCCCGGATCTTCGACGCCACCGACCCGACCTACGTCAACCTCTGCCTCGACTCCGGTCACGTGGTCTACGGCGGCGGCGACCCCGTCGAGCTGTGCCGGAAGTACCCCGAGCGCATCACTTACGTCCACATCAAGGCCTTCGATGAGGACATCACCCGCGAGGCCCACGAGAAGGACTGGCCCTTCGGCGAGGCCGTCACCAAGGGCGCCTCGGTCTGCCCGCCCGCCGGCCTGCCCGAGATGCACGAGTTCGTCGACGCCCTGGCGGCCCTCGACAAGCCCATCTACGCCATCTGCGAGCAGGACTGCTACCCCTGCGACCCGTCCTTCCCCAAGGCCAACGCCATCAACATGCGCAAGTACCTGGCCGAGTGCGGCCTGGGGCTGGCCTGACCCCGGGACGGCGAGCCCGATCCCCGCCCACCACGACCCCGTACCACGACTCTCAACGAGGAGAAGACAATGACAGTCCGTATCGGCCTCATCGGCGCCGGCGGCATGGGCCGCGCCCACCTGGCCCGCATCCACGACGATCTCTCGGGCGGCGAGATCGTCGCCGTCGCCGACATCAACCCCGACGCCGCGAAGTCAGCCGCCGAGCCCTACGGCGCCAAGGCATATGCCAGCTCCGATGAGCTCATCAACGATCCCGACGTCGACGCCGTGCTCATCGCCACCTTCGGCAAGGTCCACGCGCCCGATGTCATCAAGGCCATCGAGGCCGGCAAGTACGTCCTGTGCGAGAAGCCCCTGGCCACCACCGCCGAGGACTGCATCGCCATCATGGAGGCCGAGCAGAGGGCCGGCAAGAGGCTCGTCACGGTCGGCTTCATGCGCCGCTTCGACGCCGCCTACAACGAGATGAAGGAGGTCCTCGACTCCGGCGAGCACGGCCAGGCCCTCATGGTCCACAACCGCCACCGCAACCCCTCCGTGCCGGAGAACTACACCTCGCGCATGGCCATCGACGACACCGCCATCCACGAGTTCGACACGATGCGCTGGCTGCTGGGCGAGGAGATCGTCAAGGTGCGCGTCGACCGTCCCAAGCCCACCACCCACCGTTTCGACCACCTCATCGACCCCATCGTCGTCGTGGCCTACACCGAGTCCGGCGTGCGCATCGACGATGAGGTCAACGTCAACCTCCAGTGGGCCTACTCCATCGAGTGTGAGCTCGTCCTCGAAACCGCCGCCGTGCGGCTGGGCGACCAGGAGAGGATCCACATCCGCGACTCCCACGGCAACCGCAACGCCATGTGCCAGTCGCATATCGACCGCTTCCAGGCCGCCTTCAACCGCGAGGTCCAGGAGTGGATCAACGCGGTCGCGGAGGACCGCCACACCGGCTCTACCGCCTGGGACGGCTACGCCGCCACCTGCGTCGTCGACGCCGCGGTGAAGTCCCACGAGGATGGCGGCTCGCCGCTGGTCGACGTCGAGCTCATCGACAAGCCGGCCTTCTACGCCTGATCCCCGCTCCGCACCACACCAAGGAGACAAGGAACCCGACATGGTCGACATCGCGCTTGACCCCAACATGTACTACCGCACGATGCCCACGCCGCGGACCCTCTACAAGGCGGCCGAGCTGGGTTTCGAGCACGTGGAGCTCTCGCCGAACGCCGACTTCCACTTCTGGCACCACCGCCCGGCCGCCGATGACGCCTTCGTCGCCGAGCTGAACAAGGCCCAGAAGGAGACCGGTGTCAAGGTCCGCACCCTCAACCCCGTGTTCAACTGGTCCTCCCTCGACGAGCGCGAGCGGGTCGCCCAGGTGTCCAACTGGCGGCGACTGCTTGAGCTCGCCGACGCCCTGGACGTCCGGGAGATCACCTCGGAGTTCTCCGGGGACCGGAACAACGCCAAGGGCAGTGAGGAGCAGTGGTTCCGTTCGATCGAGGAGCTCGTCCCGCATTTCGAGAAGTACGGGATCCGCCTCAACATGGAGGCCCACCCCTACGACTTCATCGAGTTGCACGACGACGCCCTGCGCCTCGTGCGCGCCGTCAACAAGGACTGGATCGGCTACGAGTTCTGCTGCCCGCACGCCTTCCACCTCTCCGACGGCGCGGGCGACGTGGAGCGCATGATCCGCACGGCCTCCGAGGCGGGCAAGCTCCGCGAGGTCCACGTTGCCGACGTGTTCAACCACAGGGCCAACGACGGCAACCGGTACATCATCAACCCGCCGGGCGCCGATGTCACCGTGCACCAGCACAACGAGATCGGCAACGGCGAGGTCCCCTGGGACGCCGTCTTCTCCACGCTGCGCGACGTGGGCTTTGACGGCGTGGTTTCCGTGTGCGTCTTCGGCTGGCATGAGCGGGCCGACGACATCAACCGCGCTATGCTTGACCGGCTCAAGACTGAGCTCGGCTGAGTCTGGCCGGGTTCGGCCCGCCCGGCGGGCCGAACCCGCGCCCTGGCGGTCTCAGCGCTGAGTCCGCGATACTTCCGCCCAGGCCCGCACAGGCGCGGGCCGGATCCCATCAAGGAGTACCACATCCATGTCCGATCAGACGACGTCGGTGGACTACTACACCCACGACAAGATCAAGGAGCTGGTGGACAAGACGCCACCATCCGGGAAGAAGCGGTCGTTGGGTGCGATCGCCATCGTCGCCACGCTGGGATCGCTGCTCTTCGGCTACGACACCGGCGTGATCTCCGGGGCGCTGCCCTACATGTACCTGCCCACCGATGCGGGCGGCCTGAACATCAACGCCACTGAGGAAGGGCTCGTCGGCGCCATGCTGTGCCTGGGCGCGGCCCTGGGCGCCTGGCTCGGCGGGCGCCTTTCCGACATGTACGGGCGCCGCCACAACATCACCGTCCTGGCCATCGTGTTCCTCGTGGGCGCGCTGGGATGCACCTTCTCCCCGAACATCTGGGTCCTCTACTTCTTCCGCGTCGTGCTGGGCTTCGCCGTCGGCGGCGCTTCGGCCACCGTCCCCGTCTTCCTCGGCGAGACGGCGCCCAAGCGCATTCGCGGCACCCTCGTCGCCCTCGATCAGATGATGATCGTCTTCGGGCAGTTCGTGGCCTTCTCCATGAACGCCGCCCTCGCCCAGTGGCACGGCGGCCCCGCCGTCCACGTCAAAGGCGAGGAGCAGCAGTGGGAGGCCGTCAAGCACACCGTCGACCTGGCGATGATCAACGGCGGCAACGGCGCGGCCTGGCGCTACATGCTCGTCATCGCCTCGCTGCCCGCGATCTTCCTGTGGATCGGCATCCGCATGATGCCCGAGTCCTCCCGCTGGTACGTGGCGAACCTGCGCATCCCCGAGGCCATCGGCGCCCTCAAGCGAGTGCGTGACGAGGCCAAGGACGGCCCCATCGCCAACGAGGTCGACGAGATGATCGAGGTCCAGCGCCAGGAGGCGGCGCAGGAGAAGTGGGGGCTGTCCCAGATCTGGGCCACCCCGTGGACCCGCAAGCTGCTGTGGATCGGCATCATCCTGGGCCTGGCGGACCAGTTCACCGGCATTAACACCGCGATGTACTACACGCCCAAGGTCCTGGCCGCCGCGGGCTTCTCCGTGACCGACTCGATCTCCCTCAACGTGATCTCCGGCGGCATCTCCTTCATCGGCTCCGCCGTGGGCCTGTGGCTGGTGACCAGGTTCGCCCGCCGCCACGTGGGCATCTACCAGGAGGCCTCGATCGTGGTCTCGCTGACGGCCCTCGCGGCGGTCTTCTACTTCATGATCCAGCCCTTCCAGGACTCCGAGGGATTCATCGACACCAACGCCGCGGGCTTCAACTCGTTCGCGCCGATCCTCGTGCTCATCATCGTGTGCCTGTTCGTGTTCGCCAAGCAGTCCGGCACGGTGACCTGGGTGCTCGTCTCCGAGATCTTCCCGGCCAAGGTCCGCGGCACCGCGCTCGGCCTGGCGGTCGCGGCCCTGTGGATCGCCAACGGCATCGTCGCCTACGTCTTCCCCGTCATGATGGAGAGGATCGGCGGGGCGGGAACCTACCTCATCTTCGCCCTCATCAACGTCGGCTCGCTCCTGTTCTACATGAAGGTCGTGCCCGAGACGAAGTACGACTCCCTTGAGGAGCTCGAGATGCGCTTCGAGAAGGAGTACAGCTGATCGCCAGCCCCTCCCACACGCGTCCGGGCGCCGGGGTCACCCCGGCGCCCGGACCGCTGCGCCTACGGGCCTGCGCTTGGCTCGCCGGCCTGCTGCTGGGCGCTGTCCACGGCGTCATCGCCATCAGCCTGGGCGCCCGCGCCGGGGGCGCGCCCGCGCTCGTCATCGCGCTCGGCCTGGGGATGGCCCTGGGCGCGCTTCTCGCCCGCTGGCCCAGCGACCACCTGGGGCGCAGGCCGGTCAACCTTGCCACCGGGTTGCTCATCGCCCCCGCGGCCCTGGGCGCCGCCCTCCTGCCCGGCCCTTGGTCACTCGCGGGCGCCGCCGTCGTGGGGCTGGGCGCGGGGGCCCTCCTCCTCGTCCTGCCCCAGATCGCCCACGAGTTGTCCCTGCGGGGGCACCGCCGCCTCACCCCGCAGGCCCTCGCCCTCATCCCCGCCGGAGCGGCGGCCAGCGCCCTCATCTGCCGGTGGTCCCCGGACGCGGTCATGACCGCCTGGCTCCTCGTCCTGGGCCTGGGGGTGATCCACGCGCTCCTGGCCGCCAGCCTGCCGGAATCGCCCGTGTGGAACGCCGCTCACGGGCGCCTTGAGCACTCCATCGCCGCCCTCAAGGCCCTCCACGGCCCCCTGGAGGCCGCCGTTGCCATCGACTGGACGCGCCTCGACGCCGAGATGCTCGCCGTCCAGCAGCCCCTGACCGGGGCGGACCTGCGCGTCCCCCAGGTGCGCGGCGCCGTGCTGACCGGCTTCGTCCTAGTGCTGGCGCGCGAGGCGCCCCTGGGCGCCGCGGCGCTGGTGCTGGGACTGCGCGCGGTGGCCGACGCCGTCGGCGCGAGCGAGGCCCCCACGGCATGGGCCCTCGCCCTGAGCGCGGGCTGGATCGCCGTCTCCGCCCTGGCGCTGCTCCTCGTCCTGAGGGTGGACGGGCTGCGCTTCGCCAGGATCGTCCTCGGCGTGGCCCTGGCGGTCCTGGCGGCGACCGTCCTCGTCGCCAGCGCCCCGGCGCCCCCGGGGGCTGGGCGGGGCGCCGGGGCGGCGCTGGGTCTGATCGGGCTCGTCGCGGCGCAGTGGATCGGCCTTGAGCCCGCCTGCCGGGGGGCGATCGACCCCCGGGTGCCGCCGTGGCTCGTGGCGGCGCAGCGGAGCGCCACCGCGCTGGGGGAGTCGATCGCGCGGTTCGCGACCATCCTGGTCCCGATCATTGTCGTCCAGGAGCTCGGCGCGGTGACGGCCGCCTACGCGCTGCTCGGCTTCGAGGCCGTGGTGCTCGTCGTCGTCCTCGGGCGCCTGCCGCGCAGCGTCACCGGGGGATGAGGCGGTCCCGGAATGCCGGGACTCGGGCCATTAGTCCCTCGATGAATGTCCGGACAAACAAGATAGGCTGGGGGCGCATGCCAACGAGGCCAGCCATCGCGCGGCGGGCCTGCCACCACCGAAAGAGGTTTGCGGTCATGACCAGCAACGACGCAGTCCAGAACCCTGTCATCCCCGATACCATGCGCGCGGCTGTCCTGCGCGACACTGCCAAGGGCCTTGAGGTCGAGACCTTGCGCACCCCCCGGCCCAAGGTCGGCGAGGTCCTCATCAAGGTCGCCGCCTGCGGCCTGTGCCACTCCGATCTTCACGTCATCGGTGGCGCCATCGCCTTCCCCCTGCCTGCGGTCCTGGGCCACGAGGTCACCGGCACCATCGTCGAGGTGGGCCCCGGCAACGAGCACACCGGCCTGGCTGTCGGGCAGAACGTGGCCGGGGGGTTCCTCATGCCGTGCGGGCAGTGCGATGCCTGCGCCGAGGGGCATGACGAGCTGTGCGGCCCCTTCTTCGAGCTCAACCGTTTGAAGGGCGTCCTCTACGACGGCGCCACCCGGCTGGCCACCCCGGAGGGTGAGAGCGTCGCCATGTACTCCATGGGCGGCCTCGCCGAGTACGCCGTCGTCCCGTCCACCTCCGTGGCCGTCGTACCCGACGCGATCGACATGGTGCCCGCCGCCATCCTCGGCTGCGCGGCGATGACCGGCTACGGGGCTGTGCGCCGCGGCGCGGACCTGCGCTTCGGGGAGACCGTTGCCGTCGTCGCCACCGGGGGGGTGGGCACGAACATCGTGCAGATCGCCCGCGCCTTCGGGGCCAGCCAGGTCATCGCCATCGACGTCTCCGACGACAAGCTCGCCCCCATGGCGGGCTACGGCGCCACCGCCGTGGTCAACTCCGCGACCCACAACGCCCGCGAGGAGGTCCTCAAGCTGACCGGGGGCAAGGGCGTTGACGTCGCCTTCGAGGCCCTGGGCATCCCCGCTACCTGGACCACCGCCCTTGACGTGCTGGCCGACGGCGGCCGCATGGTGCCGATCGGCCTGGGCGCCGGCGTGCAGACCGCGGGTGTCGAGATCAACCGCACCGTGCGCCGCAGCCAGAGGATCCTGGGCTCCTACGGCGCCCGCACCCGCCAGGACCTGCCGGCCGTCGTCGACCTCGCGGCGCGCGGCGTCATCAACTACAAGGACGTGGTCTCTCGGCGCTTCCCCCTGCAGGATGCTGGGGTCGGGTACGAGGCGCTGCGCAACCGTCAGATCCAGGGGCGCGCCGTCGTCGACATGTCCCTGTAGGGCCGTGCTCTCGGGGCCGCCGGTCGATCATCCCGGCCGGCCCGGAGCACGCGGGTCCCCGGCGCCGGTGAGGCGCCGGGGACCCGGTCGGTTGAGGGCTCGGCCTCAGCGGGCGAGCAGGTTGACGCTGGTGTAGACGCCCACCACGGCGGTGATGACGCCCAGGGCGGCGGAGGTGAAGAGGATCGCCGGGGAGGCGGTGATGGCCCCGATGGCGGCCATGAGCAGGATCGTGGTGGCCACGGCGATGATGGCGATGGCGAAGGTCAGGCGGTCGGCCTCCGTGGCCGTCTGGGTGGCGGCGGGGGCGGTCTGGGCCTGGGTGGTGGTCGCGGTGGACTCGGCGGTGTGCTCGAGGGTGGTGGTCATGATGATTCCTTCTGACTGTGCGGTTCGTCTGTGCGCCGCGCAGGGATCCTCACCGGCCTTCGGGCCGTGCGTCCCTGCACGGTCCTTGTGCGTCCGGGTCTCCCCGGGGTGGGGGATTGGCTCCCCCGCTGGTTGATAATCTAGGGTCCTCCTCCGCCAATTGTCTAGACAACCGGATGTGACGTCGATCGTGTGATGGGCGCCACCGGTCGCCGGGCGGCTATCCTGGCTCGGTGACCACCCACCCCACCGCCCAGGCGACCGCCATCGCGGCCCCCGAGGCGCCCGCGGGCGCCACCGGCCCCGTCCTCGTCGTCGACTTCGGCGCCCAGTACGCCCAGCTCATCGCCCGCCGCGTCCGCGAGGCCTCCGTCTACTCCGAGATCGTGCCGCACACGATGCCCGTGGAGGCCATGCTCGCCAAGCGCCCCGCGGCGATCATCCTGTCCGGCGGGCCGTCGTCGGTCTACGAGGAGGGCGCGCCCTCCATCGACCCCGCGATCTTCGATGCCGGGGTGCCGGTCCTCGGCATCTGCTACGGCTTCCAGACCATGGCGCGGGCCCTCGGCGGGGCGGTGGGCCGCACCGGCACCCGCGAGTACGGGCGCACCCCGGCCACCGTGGCCCCCGAGTCCTGCCTCTTCGCCGGCACCCCCGTCGAGCAGGCGGTCTGGATGAGCCACGGTGACGCGGTCCAGGCCGCCCCCGACGGCTTCACCGTCACCGCCTCCACCGCCGAGACCCCGGTGGCCGCCTTCGAGGATCGGGGCCGCCGCCTCTTCGGCCTCCAGTGGCACCCCGAGGTGCTGCACTCCGAGCACGGACAGGCCGCCCTGGCTAACTTCCTCCACGTGGGCGCCGGGCTCCCCGGCGCCTGGACCGCCGGCAGCATCATCGATGAGCAGGTGGCCGCCATCCGCGCGCGGGTGGGGGACGCCCATGTCATCTGCGGCCTGAGCGGGGGAGTGGACTCCTCCGTCGCCGCAGCCCTCGTGCACCGCGCCGTCGGGGACCAGCTCACCTGCATCTTCGTGGACCACGGCCTCCTGCGTGACGGCGAGCGCGAGCAGGTCGAGCGCGACTACGCCGAGGGCATGGGCATCCGCGTCATCACCGTGGACGAGTCCGAGCGCTTCCTCACTGCGCTCGCGGGCGTCACCGAGCCCGAGGCCAAGCGCAAGATCATCGGGCGGGAGTTCATCCGCTCCTTCGAGGCCGCTCAGCGCCGCGTCGTCGAGGAGGTGGGCGCCGCCGGCGGCGAGATCCGCTTCCTAGTCCAGGGCACGCTCTACCCCGATGTCGTTGAGTCCGGCGGCGGTGAGGGCGCCGCGAACATCAAGAGCCACCACAACGTCGGCGGCCTGCCCGAGGATCTCGACTTCGAACTCATTGAGCCGCTGCGCGCCCTGTTCAAGGACGAGGTGCGCGCCATCGGCCGCGAGTTGGGCGTGCCGGAGAAGATCGTCGCCCGCCAGCCCTTCCCGGGCCCGGGCCTGGGCATCCGCGTCATCGGGGAGGTGACGGCCGAGAACCTGCGCGTCCTGCGGGCGGCCGACGCCATCGCCCGTGAGGAGCTCAGCGCCGCCGGGCTGGACGGCGAGATCTGGCAGTGCCCGGTGGTGCTGCTCGCCGACGTGCGCTCGGTGGGCGTCCAGGGAGACGGGCGCACCTACGGCCACCCGGTGGTTCTGCGGCCGGTGAGCAGCGAGGACGCCATGACTGCGGACTGGACACGCCTGCCCTATGACGTGCTCGCCCGCATCTCCACGCGCATCACCAACGCCGTGCCCGAGGTCAACCGGGTGGTGCTGGACGTGACCAGCAAGCCGCCGGCCACCATCGAGTGGGAATGAGACCGGGCGCTGGCCGGTGATGCGGGGCGTCGGGCGGGGTCTTGCACGCTCGCAGGACTGGTGCGATTCGGCCGATTCGGACTTTTCGTTGATATTCCGCCGTTTGGGCCTTTTGGTTGAAAATCGCCTCTGAGGCTCCCATGTGCATGAAGGCCGCTCATGCACATGCGAGCACGATGGCTCGAGGGTGTCGATCCAGAAAACCGCGGGATTCCGCGGATTCTGCTGAAGGTCGGAGAGCGTGAGCGTGCAACCCGGGAGCACGGGCCACCGCGGGAGTCGCTTCACGCCACGGGACCTGGCCGTGGGGCCTGTCCTGGAGCGCCGCACGGGCGGAGCCGCCCCACGAGCGCCGCGACTGTTGGCCGCGCTCCGCCATTGCTGGGCAAGGGGGCGGCGGGCCCGTGCGGCGGGCCGGCATGGAACCGCTCCGGACGCACGGGTGAGAGTGGACCCGCTCCACTGGAGTCGGCGCCCCTCGCATCGCTATCCGCGCGAGGCGCGGGCCGACTGAGAGGAGCGAGCCCGCGAGAATCGGGAGGCTCTACCAGTACCGCGCCACCGCGCCGCCTACCACCGGGCGGTCCACTGGCCGGGGACGGCGCCGCCTACCACCGGGCGGTCCAGTCTGGGGGCGCCGATGACGAGACCGAGGCCTCGGCGGGACCCGATGCCGGTTGGTCGTCGGGCTGGGGCGGCTCCGAAGACGCCCCGACTGCGTCAACGTCAGTCTCAACGACGGCCATCCGCGTGCCCGATGGCAAGAAGGGCGAGGAGGTGCGCGTGAGCGGGGATGGCATCCGCGTCGGCGCTCCGACCGAGTAAATCCGCCTCGACTTCGCTGTCCTCGCGCGAGCGATCCGCGAGACGCGCGAGCAGCAGCGCTGAGGAGCGATCATGGAGCGCGCCACCCTGGGCCGGGCCGACATCACGATCCCCTGACAGCGCATCGGCGGGATGAGCCTTGGCGAGGTCTTCCCCGACTGGCGCCAGCGGGTGATCGTCCCTGAGGAGACTCAGCGCGTCACCGCCCGGGCCCTCGGACTCGGTGTCTCGAAGCGATCTCGTTCAGATTGCGTTATGGCCATGTGAGAGACGGGAATCCTCTCGCGGGGGCGGGGAGGGTACGATCCCCGCGAATTTATTCCTCCCGAGATCGAACGCAGGAGTTCCCATGTCGTATGCTCCCCAATACCCTGTTCCCATCCAGCCAGGTCCGCCCCGCAGGAATACCCTCGGATTGGTCGCCATGATCATGGCGATTATTGGCTTCGTCTTCGCCTGCGTCCCAGGGGCGCTGATCATCGGCTGGATCCTGCTCCCGGTCTCATTCATCCTCGGGCTGGTGGCGCTCTTCCGGAAGGGAGAGACCCAATGGCAGGCCATCACCGCGGTCGTGCTCGCCGTTGTCGGCACGATCGTCGGCGTGATTGTCTTCATCGTCTTCTTGGGCCAGGTGGTTGACAAGGCGGTTGACGAGGCGTTCTCACCCTCCGCGTCCGCGGCGGCCTCCAGCAGCACCGCTGAGGCCGGTAGCGGGCGCACCGCCTCGCGGGCCGTTGAGGCTGGTAGCGGGAGCGCCGCCTCTGATGCCGCTGGGACCAGCCGGGACAACCCTCTCCCGCTGGGGACGGAGATCTCCTCCAAGGACTGGAAGATCGTTGTCAATTCCGTGACTCTGCATGCGAATGACCAGGTCGCCGCCGCGAATGTATTCAATAAACCGCCGGCGGCGGGGAATGAGCACATTCTCGTCAACTACACCGTGACCTACACCGGTGACGATCCCAGCGGGTCCATGCCTTTCGAGAGCGTCGAGTACGTCACCCCTGGGGGAGTCTCCGTCGGCGCTACGAGCACATTCGCCGTCGCCTCCGATGAGATCGACACTCTGACCACGCTGTACAAGGGGGGATCCGTCACGGGGAGCACCGTCCTGGAGGTTCCGTCCGACGGTGTCGAGAACGGGGTTCTCTCGGTGCAGCCGGGGCTCTTCTCGGACAAGAGGTTCGTGAGCGTGAAGTAGCTCGGCGCGCTCATTGCCGGGGCCTGCCGCGGTCGGTGGCACCGCGCCGCGCTCCTATCTCCTGGAGCGCCCGCGGGGCAAGGGGCCCGTCAACCCGCTGAGGCCGTCGGCGCGCCCGCGCCGGCGGCCTCAGCAACGCTGAGATCGCCGAGCGGCTGTTCATGAGCGAGGGCACGGTGCGCAACCACGTCTCCGCCGCCCTGGCGAGGACCGGCCTGCGCAACCGCACCCAGCTCGCCGTCCTCTACCTGCGCGCCCCTAAGCGCACCTGGAAGCCCCTTACGCTCACCACCGACGAGGTGGAAGAGTGAGGGGCGCCGCTCGCGGCGTGACCACCGGCATCATCGAAGGAGAGAGCCATGAAGTACACCGAGCTGGGTACCACCGGCATCCGCATCCCCCGCCTGTGCCTGGGAGGAATGAGCTTCGGAGAGCCCTACCCCGACTTCCACCAGTGGGTGGTTGACCAGCCCACCACCCAGACCATCATCGCCCGGGCACTGCAGCTCGGCCTCAGCTTCATTGACACGGCCAACGTCTACGCCCACGGCACCTCGGAGCGGTTCATCGGCCAGTCCCTGCGCAACCTCGGGGTCAAGCGCGAGGACGTCGTGCTCGCCTCCAAGGTCTACTTCAACGAGGGGACCCTCACCGCCCCCGCCATCGCGCGGGAGATCGAGGGCACACTCGAGCGCCTGGGCACCGACTACCTCGACCTCTACATCATCCACCGCTTCGACTACGCCACCCCGGTGGAGGAGACGATGGAGGCTCTCGACGCGCTCGTGCGCGCCGGCAAGGTCAGGGCCCTGGGCGCCAGCGCCATGTACGGCTACCAGCTGCACAACATGCAGCTCGTCGCCGACTCCCACGGCTGGACCCGCTTCGCGAGCATGCAGAACCACTACAACCTGCTCTACCGCGAGGACGAGCGCGACCTCATCCCCGTGTGCGAGCAGTACGGGATGAGCCTGACCCCCTACAGCCCGCTGGCCTCGGGCCACCTCGCCCGCCCCGAGTGGGACTCCGACTCCACGCGGTCGAGGACGGATGTGATGATGCGCGACAAGTACGACCGTGCCCGGCAGATCGACATGCCCGTCATCGAGCGGGTGGCGACACTGGCCGAGCGCCTGGGCGTGCCCATGGCCGACGTCGCCCTCGCCTGGCAGTGGGCCAAGGGCGTGGCCGCCCCCATCGTCGGCTGCTCGCGGCCCAGCCGGGTCGACGACGCCGTGCGCGCCCTCGACGTCGAGCTGACGGCCGATGACCTCGCCTTCCTCGAGGAGCCGTACCAGGCTCACGAGGTGGTCGGAGCGCTGCCCCGGCCCTGAATCGCGGCCCTAGGATGGGCCGGTGACCCCGGCATCCCCGAATCCCACCGCCCTCGCCACCCGCGCCCTGGATCTGGCCGTGGACGGGCAGCGGCTCGGCGGCGCCGCCTACCTGCCCGCCGGGCCCAACGGGCGGCCCCTGCCCGGCCCCCGCCCGCTCGTCGTGTGCTGCCACGGCATGGACGGCTCCTGGATGCGCGTGGCCCCCATCGCCCGGCGCCTGGCCTCCCGGGGCGCCATCGCCGCCTGCCCCGACTTCCGGGGCGGCGGCGGGGGCGACAACGGCGGTGACCCCATGGCGATGACGCCGCTGACCGAGCTCGCCGACCTGCTCGCCGTCATCGACGCCGTGACCGCCTGGCCCGAAGCGGATTCCTCTCGCATCGCCCTGCTCGGGCTGTCCCTGGGCGGGGCGGTCGCCGCGCTCGCGGCCGCCCGGCGGCCCACGCAGGTAGGCGCGCTCGTGCTGTGGTACCCGGCGCTCCAGCCCGGCGCCGGTCTGCGCGCCCGCTTCCGGAGCCTGGCCGAGGTCCCCGACCGCTTCGAGCACAGAGGCAGTCACCTGTCCAGGGCTTACGCCCGTGACGCCTGGGGCATCGACGCCGTCGCCGAACTCGCCCGCTTCCCGCGCCCCATCCTCCTCATCCACGGGGATCGTGACGAGTCCGTCCCCCTGGCGCTCTCCCAGCGCGTCGAGCGCGAGCTGCGCGACGCCGAACTGCGCGTCATCCCCGGCGCCGGACACGGCTTCGGCGACGAGCGCTGGGAGACCGCTGTGTCCGCCAGCGCCTCCTTCCTGGCCTGGAACGGCGTCCTCGACGACTGAGCCCGCGCCCGTCGGAGTAGTCTGGGGGCGCGGCGCGGGAGCCGCGGCAGGACAGTCGAGCGCGCGCCGCGCGCGGGAAGGGGTTGCGCCATGGCATTCGAGGCGAAGACCGACAAGCGGGTTGCGGCCCTCATCGCACCGGGACTGGAGGAGGTCGAGGCGCTCGCCGTCGTCGATGTGCTCTACCGCGCCGGCATTCCCTGCGACATGATCGCCGTCGCCGAGGAGCGCGCCGTCGTGTCCTCCCATGAGATCATCGTGACCTGCGCGAAGACCCTCGCCGAGACGGATCTGTCCGACTATGACCTCCTCTTCCTTCCCGGCGGGGTCCCCGGGACCCCCAACCTCAAGGCCAGCCGGGTCGTCACCGAGGCCGTCACCGAGCGCGTGCGCTCCGGGCGCCCGGTGGCCGCGATCTGCGCCGCCCCCTCGATCCTCGCCGAGCTGGGCCTGCTCCAGGGGCGCCGCGCCACCTCCAACCCCGGCTTCATGCATGTGCTGGAGGAGCACGGCGCGATCACCAGCCAGGACAGCGTCGTCGTTGACGGCGCCATCCTCACCAGCCGGGGGATGGCCACCGCCCCAGAGCTCGGCTTCGAGATCGTCCGGCACTACCTGGGCGACGCCGCCGCTGAGGCCGTGGCGAGCGCCGTCGTCTTCCAGCGCTGAGCGCGTGCCAGCGGCCCCGCGCCGCCCCCGCAAAGGGGCGGCGCGGGGCCGTCGCTCGCGCCGCTGACGCCGGCCGCGGATGACTGCCGCTCAGGAATGATCCCCCCGGCCTCGATGCGGCATGATCGCGACGATCAGGAGGGCCGCCCCCAGGAGTCCCAGGACCCCGATCGTCGCGAGCTGCAGGTCCACGCGCAGGCCCGCGCCCGTCGCGACGGTTAGGGCTCCCAAGGCGAGGAGCAGCGCCCCCCAGATGATCGTGCCGGTGCTGGCGCGCCGACGCGCCTCCGGCGCGCCCGGGAGCGGGCCCGACGGCCGGGCGGGAGTCCAAGCAGTCGACTGGGCACCCGCCGTCCCCGGATGGCCCGGCGCGCCCGTGGTGGCGGCCGTGGCGCCCGCGGTGGTGGCCGACCACACGCCGCTGGTGGGCGCGCCCGGCTCAGGGGGGGCGTTGAGCGGCGCAGCAGCCGGGCCCGCCGCGCTCAAGGGCTCGGTTGGGGCGCCCCCCGGGATGGGCCCCCGCGGGGCCTCGGCGCTCTCAAGGCTCTCAGTGGGCGCCTCGGGCTGGGGGAGGGGCTCGGTCATCGGCTCGGACATCGGTTCGGTCGGGGCGCCGCCGACCGACGGATCAGGCCGGTCGTTGGCGCTGCTCGTGCTGCTGCTCATGGCTGTCTCGTCTCCGTGGATGCGGTCAGTGCGTGGGAAAGGGCGCGGAGGGGTTCAGGGGCCGCCGCGCCGGAGGGGCGCGAGAAGGCGGGCGCCGTTGGGCCCGCGCTCGGCGAGGGCGCCGGGGGCGGTGCGCTCGGCGTCGCGGCGGGGGAGGTCGTGCCCGATGAGGGGGCCCAGGCGCGGGAGGACTCCTCGATCGTGATGTTCCCAGCGCCGACGCTCGCGTCGACCGTCAGGGCGTCGGAGGGGGCCCCCTCGGGGGCCAGGACGGCGTCGATGCGCACGCCGTCGATGGACGTCGTCTCGCCGGGACCGTCATCGTCAGCGCCCCGCCTGGCGGAGGTGAGGCCGTGCCTGTCCTGGGCTCCCTCGATCTTCCATTTCTGCTCGGCGAGCGCGCTGACCTCGCCCGCGCCGACCCTGGCGCGGATCCTCACCGGTTGACCGCGATCCACGAGGATCCGCAGATGCCCGCTGCCGAGGGACGCGCGCGCCGTGGTGCCGCCATGTGCCTGGCCGAGGTCCCGCAGGTCGATGACGGCATCGCCGGCGCCGAAGGACCCCAGGTCGACATCGCCGCTGGAGAGCCGCTCATCAGAGGGGATGATGGCGACGTCGTCGGCGACGAGGCGGTCCAGGCCCGGGCTCGCGAGGGGGCTGATGGCGAGCATGGGCAGGGCGAGCAGGGCCGCCGGGATGCCCAGGGCGCTCAGCCAGCCCCCACGGCGTCCGATCAGCCCGGAGATGAGGACCCCCGCGCCCAGGAGAGCCGTCACCGTGCCGACGACAACGAGCGCATGGGAGTAGGAGAGCCTGTCCAGCATGTGATGGCGCTCGGCCAGCGCCACGCCCGCCAGGGCCAGGAGCAGCAGGCCGCCGACGACGGCGCTCAGCCTGCGCCCGGGGCCAGGGCGGCGCGGCGGGCGGGGGTGGGCGGGGCCGACGCCCCGCGGGCCGTGCGAGGGC
>NZ_VWPE01000022.1:0-29576 GCF_009829635.1 Actinomyces sp. zg328 | reverse complement strand
CGCCGGCTCGCGGTTGGCCGGGCGGCGCGCTGGCGGCGGCGGTGCTCCCTCAGGCCGGCCGGGCCGCCGTGGCGCAGGTGCCACAGCGCGCGCCGCATGCTCACAGCTCGATGGCGCCCTCAGGCAGGGACCATCCCAGGATGAGGGCGTTGACGGCCATGATGGTCGGGCCGAGGACGGCTCCGGGCCCCCATGGGTGGTCGATGATCCTGTAGTCCGAGGAGTCGAAGAGGAGAGTGGGGCGCCCCAGGCTCTGGGCGTACTGGGCGACCATGTCGTGCTGCGGCGACTGCGGGGAGGTGAGGAACACGCCCCTGGCGCCGGTGGGCCGCTCGGAGGCCAGGAGCTCGGCGAAGACCGCGTCCTTGGTGGAGGTGAAGACCTCCGGGCCCGTGAAGTGGGCGTCGTCGCGGGAGTTCTCGTAGTACTGGTCCCCGAGCACGGGGTCGGCGGCCACGAAGGGCAGGCCCAGGGCGACCCCGTGGCGCACCGCGCCGGTGGCGCCCTTGGAGGAGCCCAGGAGGCAGACCTGCGCCGGCGGGATCTCGAAGGAGCGGATCACCCGGGCGATGAGCGCGCTGATGGCGGTGGCGTTGCCCGGGGCGTCGAGGGTGTCGCCGTAGAAGGAGCCGACGACGCCCCCCAGGTCGCCGATGCGCAGGATGGCGGTGTCCCCGGGGATCAGCCCGCGCAGGTGCTGGTAGTGGTGGGGGAAGTACCTCCACAAGGAGGCCTCGTTGTCGTTCGTGTGGATCGCTGAGAAGACCACGACGAGACGCCGCAGGGCGTTGCCGCCCTCGGGCAGGATCATCTGGTAGAGGACGCCGTCCTTCGTCATGGAGATCTCACCGGAGGTGATGGGCTCCCAGAAGCCACGGATCCGGCCGCGGGCGATGTACTTGGCCACGCCGTCGCCGCCCTCCCAGATGAAATAGCCCTTGCCGGCCAGGAACTTGTGGAGGGCGTGGAGGCGGGCGTCGGCGCGCCCCACCCCGATGGGGCCCCCGGGGCCGGTGATCGCGGCGTCGGCGACCCGGATGAAGTCGGGGTCCCGGTCGGCCAGGGCGGCCTGGAAGCTGGCCGGGTCGGAGGCGAAGTCGTCGAGAGGGACGTCCCACACGCCCTTGTGGGGGCGACGGGGCAGGAGCTCGACACCGTCTAGGTAATCCATCTCGGTACCTCTCAACTCTCGCGGGCGCTGGTCGATGGCGCCGCGCTCGTGCTGCCCACCGGGATCCCCAGCAGGATGGCGTTGAGCGCGGCGATGGCGGGCCCGAGGACCGCGCGCGCCACGCCGGGGTGGGCGTCGACCCTGGGGTCATCGGACTCGTAAACGGCGCAGGGGCGGCGCAGGTCCCGGGCGAAGGCGAGGGCGTCTGAGCAGATCTCGGAGCCCCGGGCGGTCAGGACCGCGCAGGGCGGCGGGGAGGCCGATCCGGGCTCGTCGATGAGCTCGGCGAGGACCTCCTCGACGCGCCTGGGGAAGATGGGGGCGCCGGTGAAGTGCTGGTCGTCGCGCTCCTCCCGGTAGAAGGTGTCGTCGACGATCGGGTCGACGGCGATGAAGGGCAGGTGGAGGCGCAGCCCGTGGATGGCGGCGCCGGTGGCCCCCTTGGAGGGGCCGATGAGGCAGACACGCTGGGGCTCCAGGCCGAGCCTGTTGATGGCGGCCACGATGAGCTCGGAGATGTCATCGCAGTTCGACGGCGCGTCCGCGGTGTCCATGAAGAAGGAGCCGGAGACGCCGCCCAGGTCACCCAGTCTCAGCACGGCGGTGCCGGGGGGCGTGAGGGACCCAACGTGCCGGAACTGGGGGAAGATGTAGCGGTCCAGCCCGGGGTAGTTCCAGTCCGAGTGCATGCCGGAGAAGACGACGACGAGGTAGCGGGCGGGCAGTCCCCACTCGGGCTCCTGGTAGGAGTAGGCGACGCCGGAGCGGGTCAGCGAGCACTCACCAGTGCGCACCTCGTCCCAGAAGGAGCCGACGCAGTCGCGGCGCACGAGGACGCCCTCGCCGTCGCCGGCGCCGGCCACGAGGTAGCCCTCGGCGGTGATCTCCTTGAGCGCCGCCCTGAATCCCGGGTCCTGGCGAGCCAGGGCGATGAGGGTGGTGTCGGCGCCCAGGCGCTCGTCGGTGACCCTGAGGCGGTCCGGCGGCGCCATGGTCGTGGGCCTGAGGATCGCCCGCGGCGAGGCCACGAGCGAGGGCAGGCCCACGGTCACGGTCCTACTGCCCGCCTCCTGGCGGACGGTCCCCACGTCGTCGAAGACTCCCACTGTTCCTCCTCGTGCTGGGCTGGGATGTCGCGGCTTGTCGGTCGGTCAGGTCATGAGGGCGCCAAGCGCCCGCTCGGAGGCGTGACCGTCGTCCCAGGGGACGAAGAACTCGGCGCGCTGGCGGTAGCGGTCCCCGTAGCGCTCGTCGTAGGCCCCGATGCCCTGGATCTCGGCGAGGAGGGCGTCCTGCTCGTGCAGGAGGGGCCCCACGGCGCAGTCCCCCACGGTCATGTACATCCCGCGCGAGGCGGTGTAGTCCTCCAGGTCGGGAACGTAGTTGAACACCGGTTTGCCGGTGCACAGGTAGTCGAACATGACCGAGGAGTAGTCCGTGACCAGCGCGTCGGAGACGATGAGCAGGTCGTTGATGTCGTGGTGCTCGGTCAGGTCGAGGATCCGGGACCGGCTGGCGTCCTTGGCCGAGGCCCGGCGGTTGTAGTTGTGCCCTCGCAGGATGATGGTCCACTCCTCGCCGAGGTCGGCGGCCAGGCGGTCCAGGTCAAGGAGCTCGCGCATGGCCGAGACCTGGCCGCCGGCGCCGGTCTCGCGGAAGGTCGGGGCGTACAGCAGCACGCGGGCGTCGGGGCGCAGGCCGAAGCGGGAGCGCAGGTGGTCGCGCTCGGCGTCGTCGGCCCGCACGAGGCGGTCGTTCCGGGGGTAGCCGATCTCCAGGATCGGGCCGTCGTAGAAGAACTCGCGGGCGGCGATGGAGGAGAAGAAGGGGTTGGGCGAGACGAGGCCGTCCCACTCCGCGCTCTCCTCGCGGCCCCGCAGGGCGCCCACGGCGTAGGCCCAGGGCGTCTCCTCAATGTGGGAGCGCCCGATGTGCTTGAGCGGCGTGCCGTGCCAGGTCTGCAGGTAGCGCTGGAAGGGGCGGTTCCCGTAGCCCTCGATGCCGCCGACGTTGTTGACGACGTAGCGGGCCCGGGCGAGCACCTCGAACCACTTCGTGGAGCCCTTGAGCAGCGGGGTTGCGCCGTCGGGCACGATGACCGAGCCGTCGTTGACGGCCCAGTAGAGGTCCAGGTCGGTTCCCCGCCTCTTGAGCTCCTCGAAGAGGGCCAGGGGCGAGTCGGCGGCGTGCCCCTCCATGAAGGACGCGAACACGGCGGCGTCCATGGGCTCGATGCCCGTGGCGGTCTTCCACTTGCCCAGGAGCCGGAATCGGTTGTGGCGCCCGCGCTCGGTGTGGAGCAGGCCCTCGTCGACCCGCATGGTCATGTCCAGGGAGTCGGCGGAGATGTGGAAGCGCGAGTGCAGGGCGCCGTCCCAGATGTTCATCTGGAGGGTGGTCTGGAGCAGCGAGGAATTGGCGCGGATGCGGTACTTGGAGTCCCGCCCGTCCACGCGCAGCCAGAAGTGGTACTCCCCCGTCCTCCAGGCGATCTCGCGGTCGGCGTACCAGCCCTTCTTCCAGGGGCGGATGGTCACCGCGAAGCGCCCGGGCGTGGGGATCTCGAAGCCGCAGTGCTCGAAGGCGCCCTGATCGCTCCACATGGACACCGTGGAGGCGGGGTCGACCTCCGCGGGGCAGCGCCCGGTCAGGCGCCAGGCGTGGTCCTCATAGGTGATCTCATCGACGATGAGGGAGGAGGCGCCATCGACGAGGCACAGGGAGCCGTCGGAGTCGCCGCGAACCGACCAGGCCCGGTCGGGGCGCTCGCGCACGAGGCCCTGGGCGGGCACGACCCGCTCCCAGTCCCCGCGGGCGCTCTTGACCTCCAGGTGCCAGCCATTGCGAGCCCCCTTGGGGACGTCACGGCCCGGGACCCTCGACATGGACATCGAGGCCTCGACGGCGCCATCGGCGGCCCTGAGCACCGCGGGCAGGGTGGTGGAGTCGTGGTCACGGATGTAGCGGGCCTCGCGGATCGGTGAGCCGTCGACGCAGCGGATGACGGTGGCGAGGCTGGCGTCGCGCTCGACGACGCGGGTGGCCATGAAGGAGAAGCGGCGCTGGTCCAAGGTCAGGGGCCTGGTCCAGGAGGACCAGTCAATGGAGACCCTCCAGCCGTCGTCGGAGATAGCGGTGTCCCCCAGGCGAATCGCCCCGCCGCGCCACACGGGGCGCAGTTCCTCAAAGTCGGAGGCGTGGCTGCGCGAGGCCACCGAGTACCACAGGCTCCAGGACCGCGACGCGCCGGGCTCCTCGGGGAGCGCCGGCAGGCGGGCGGCCAGGGGCTCGGAGATGATGAAGCCGCAGTCCTCGCGGTCCCCGGTGCCGGCGGGCCAGGAGCCGTTGGCCCACTCGTTGCGCACGCGGCGGTGCTCGATAGGCACGGTCAGCCCGTCGGTGGAGCGCAACTCGAAGGAGATAACCTGCTCGCTGCCCGTGGGCAGGATGTCGA
Source organism: Actinomyces sp. zg328 (assembly GCF_009829635.1). Lineage (NCBI taxonomy): Bacteria > Bacillati > Actinomycetota > Actinomycetes > Actinomycetales > Actinomycetaceae > Actinomyces > Actinomyces sp. zg328. Next base: position 24,951 of record NZ_VWPE01000022.1, on the reverse strand, counting down.
GGAAGGCGTAGCCCTCGACGGTGAGCAGCCCGTCGTGGATCTGCGCCTCGGTGACCGTGCAGCGGGGCCTGGCGTAGCGGCTCATCGAGTCGTAGCCGCCCTCGATGAGGGGGGCGAGCATCTCGGTGTTGACGCTGAGATCGGCGCGGATGCCCCGCTCGTCCTCGATGATGGGGATGTCGAAGAAATGGCGGTTGATCCACGCCTCGGCGCGATCGGCCATGGCGATCTCGCCGCGGGCCTGCCATGCCACGAGAGCCCGACGGCCCAGGGGGATGCGGGCCATTAGCTCGGGGGTCACATACGGCCAGTAGCGGGTGAGGGTTGAGATGTAGGCCTGGTCGAACTCGGGATCGTTCCCGAGGTAGGGGGCGTAGACGGGCAGATCCCCCTCGAGCAGTTTGAACAGAAGGGTGTCGCGCAGGACCTCGGAGTTGTCCTGATCGGCGACGAGGTCCCAGGTGCGGTCCACCATCTCCATCTTGTCGACGAGGTTCTTGAGTTCCCCGCGCTTCTGGGTGATGGAGGAGCGGTCCTCGCGCTCGCGGTAGAGGTAGACCGAGTCGAAGACGACGTCGATCGCCGAGGCCGCGGCATAGGCGCGGGCCACGGGGAACATGTCCTCGTAGAGCTTGCCGACGGGGAAGTCGATGCCATTAGCCGCCAGCAGCGACCGCCGGTAGACCTTGTTCCAGGAGGTCGTGTCGAACATGAGCTCGGGGTGGTCCTGGATCTGGACGCCGGTGGCCACCCTCGACCCGGGCGCGAGTTCGGGGTAGAGGGACTGGTCGTGGGAGTACCCCTGGTTCCAGCCCTGCCATTTCCTCTCGCCCTGGAATCGGAGCACGTTGCCCGTGGCGATATCCGATCCGCTGTGCTCCAGGGCGCCCATGAGGCGCTCATAGGCGCGCGGGTCCAGGAGATCATCGGAATCGACGAAGCCGATGAAGTCCCCGGTGGCGATGGCCATTCCCGCGTTGCGCGCGTCGGAGAGCCCGCCATTGGGCTTGTGGAGCACGCGGATGCGGGGGTCGCGGGTGGCCCAGGCATCGCACATCTGGCCGCAGCGGTCTGGCGAGCCGTCGTCGACGAGGATAATCTCCATGTCCTCGTAGGTCTGCTTGACCACGGACTCGACGGCGGCGTCCAGGTACTCCTCGACCTTGTACACCGGGATGACGACGGAGAGCTTGGGGCCGGTGGTCATGGAGTGCTGGACCGGCTCGGTGGAGGCGGCGGCCGCGAGCACGGGCGGCAGGTGGGATGGCCGCTGGCCCTGCTCGGCGGCCTGATGGCGCCGGTGGTAGAGCGACCGCCGCACGGGCTTGGGCACCACAGCGCGCCAAATCGACTTCAACGCGGTTGTCGTGGAGGGGTCGGGGCTGTCCTCGGCCATCGGGCCTCCTTCGTGCTCGTTCTCGCGGGATGTCAGGGAGGGGTCAGGACTGGGCGATATCGCCCTTGATCTGAGTCGTCGAGATCTCAGGCGTCCGGGGCAGGTACACGATCTCGCAGAGACCGCCGAGCTGCTCATCGAACCGACCCGTCCAGTCATCACCCATGACGAAGGTGTCGATCTCGTACTTGACGAGGTCATCGACCTTCTGCTCCCAGTTGTTCTCGGGGACCACCAGGTCGACATAGCGGATGGCTTCGAGCATCGCCCGGCGCTCCCCGTAGGAGAAGTAGGCCTTCTTGCCCTTCCCGGCGTTGAATTCATCAGACGACAGGGCGACCACGAGATAGTCGCCGAGGGCCCTCGCGCGCCGGAGCAGCTCGATATGCCCGTAGTGCAGGAGATCGAATGTCCCATATGTGATGACGCGACGCATCGAAGAACTCCTCAGGGAGAGGCCAGAGCACCTTCAGAACCGAAGATCACGATTCGACACCGAGTATGGCCGATCAAGCCCATCCTGTCACCCGCCCGATGGCCGCAGTTCCATGGACAACCTCACAGAAACAGCATTTGACCTGGTAATTTTCAGCGAACGTTCAGGGTCTCCGCTGGCGCCAGAGGCCCCGGGTGTCGATAACCGCCCTGCCGGCGAGCGCCGCATGATCGAGGTCGCGCATCTCCCGGTGGTCCACGAGGAGGACCACGGTGCTCGCCTGGGCCACCGCGTCCTCGATGGGCGCCAGACTCACTTTGGGCCAGCCGGACAGGGATTCCGGAAGGGCGTCGATATGCGGCTCGGCGACGATGATCCGCGCGCGCGGGAGCGCCCGCGCCAGCGCCTCGACGATCGCCAGGGCGGGGGATCCGCGCAGATCGTCGACGTCGGCCTTGAAGGCGAGCCCCAGCGCCGCGATGGTGGGGGCAGCCTGCCCCCTCACGGCGCCCAGCACCTGCTCGACGACGCGCCCGGGCGCGGCGTCATTGACCTCGCGGGCGGCGCGGATGAGCCGCGCCCGCTCGGGGGCGGCCTCGACGATGAACCAGGGGTCCACCGCGATGCAGTGCCCGCCCACGCCGGGCCCGGGATCGAGGATCGACACCCTCGGGTGCCGGTTGGCCAACTCGATGAGCTCCCAGGGGTCCACGCCCTGGTCGGCGCAGATCGCGGCGAGCTCGTTGGCGAACGCGATGTTGACGTCCCGGTAGGCGTTCTCCGCCAGCTTAGCCAGCTCCGCCGTGCGCGCGTCGGTGAGCAGGAGCTCGCCGGTGGAGAAGGCGGCGTAGAGGCTCATGGCCCGCCGCGCCCCTCGGGCGGTGAGCCCGCCAATGATCCTGTCGTTCTCGACGATCTCGGCCATCGCCCGCCCCGGCAGCACCCGCTCGGGGCAGTGGACGACGTCGACGGCCGCGCCGGCGCGCCGCGCGCGAGCGGCGGGGGGCGTGGCACGGGTGGTTGCGCCACCGGCGTCGTCCTGCTCGGTGAGCGGGACCGCCAGGTCGGGGCGCGCCGCCTGGATGGCGCGGGCCAAGCGCGCCGTAGTGCCCGGCGGCGACGTCGACTCCAGGATGACGAGCTCGCCCCCGGCCAGCACCGGCGCGATGGCCGCCCCCGCGGCGTCGACGCTGCCCAGGTCCGCCCGATGGCCGGCGGCCAGGGGCGTGGGGACGGCGACGACGTAGGCGTCGGCCCGGGGCATGGTCCGCTGCGTGGTGAGCCTGCCCCTCATGATCTGCTCGGCGACGGCCTGCTTGAGGCCCTCCTCGACGAAGGGGGGCTCGCCCCTGCCCACGGCCTCGACTCTCGACGCGGAAGTGTCCACGCCGATGACCCTCAGGCCGGCACTGCTCAGGGCCGCGGCGGTGGGCAGGCCGATGTATCCCAGGCCAACCACCGCGACGGTGCTGATCGGGGCCCCGTCCGATGGGTCGGCCGGGGCGAGGGTCCGCGTCGTCGTCACTGTCTCACTCCATCTGAGGGCCCAAGGGGCCGGTGATGCCGCCTATTTCCGTTGATGCCGCCGACGGCTGGCGAGCGGGGCCACATGGCCTCCGCCTCATTCGACGGCCGCTGGCAGTTGCGGGACGGCGTCGGCGTGCTCGGCGAGGTACTGGGAGACGGTGTCGTTGGCGACCGCCTCGAACAGCGCGGCGTCGGCGGCCCGGTCCAGCAGGACGATCGACTGGCCGTCCTCACTCGTGCCCGTCCCCTGGACGGGGGCGGTCACGTAGGTGATGCCGCTCGATCCCAGGCCTCGCAGGCTCAGGGCGAGGGACTGCATCTCGTCGATAGAGAAGCCCTCGTCCACCGCCATGGTGCGGGCCGCCACGGAGAGGAATCTGTAGAGCCCCGCGGGATCGGACATGAGGCCCCCGTTGAGGACCTGGGAGACGACGGCCCTCATCCAGGCCTGCTGGCGCTGGATCCTGGAGAAGTCGCCCCGGGAGAGGCTGTAGCGCTCCCTGGTGAAGGCCAGGGCCTGCGCGCCGTTGAGGCGCTGGGGGCCCGCGGCGAACTCGGTACCCGCCAGCGTGGTCGGATTCCTCAGGCGCAGCGTCACCCCGCCGATCTCGTCGGTGAGGGCGGCGAAGGACTCGAAGTCGGTCACCGCGAAGTGGTCGATGCGCACGCCAGTGAGGCTCTCAACGGTTTGGATCGCCAGGGCCGGCCCGCCGTAGGAGAAGGCGGCGTTGATCTTCCCGGTGCCGTGCCCGGGGATGGGGACCCAGGAGTCCCTCGGGATGGAGATGACCGAGACGCCCCGGCGGTCGCCGTTGATGTGGATGAGCATCATGGCGTCCGTGCGCTGGCCGCCCTGCTTCCATTGGGAGGGGTCGCCGGCGCTGATCCGGGAGTCCGACCCCATGACGAGGATGTTGACCGGGGCATCGCCCTGGGCGTCCGCCGCGGAGGGGCGCTCGGTGAGGCTGGCGAAGGGGTCCGGGATCCTCTCGATGGCCGAGTCCACGCGATGACGCAGCCACCATCCGAAGGCGCCGACGCCCGTGACCAGGACGAGCAGGAGGACCAGGACGGAGACGAGCCCGACCCGCCAGCGGCGCCCTCGGCGCCCTCGGTGGCGCGCGGGGAGCACGGCGCGGGTCGCGTCATCGGCGGGGCCCGGATCAGCGGGGCTCATCGGATCGCCTGGCAGGGGCACCTCGGCGCTTGAATCGTCGGTGTCGCTCGGCACATCCGGATTTCTCGCGTTGTCATCAGCGGCAGGGACGAGATCAGGGGTCTCGTTCATGTAACTATGCCATCACACCAGTGGCGTTTCCACCAGCCCGAGGGCCCGGCGGGAGTGTCATCAGGGCAGATGCCCCAGGGACTGCGCCACCCAGGCGCGCAGATGCGCCAGCGTCCGCTCGACGGGATCGGGGCCGGAGCCCTCCACGGCCACGGCGGCCGGACTACCGCCCGGGCTGGGAGGAGCGGCCAGGGCCCGGCACAGCTCGGCGATGAGCTCCGCATCGTCGTGGGTGACGGGCCAGGGGGCGTCGTCCGGCCAGCGGCCGTACAGGCCCTGACGGCGCCGGTAGTCCTCCAGGTCGGGCACGTGCACGATCGCGGGGCGGCCCGTGAGCGCGAAGTCCATGATGATGCTCGAGTAATCGGTGACGAGGACGTCCGCGGCAAGCATGAGGGCCTCCGCGCGGGGATGCCCGCTGACGTCGATGACGCCCGCGGGGGCGCCGGGGCGCCCACCCGGGGCAGCGAGCGCGAGGCGGTTCATGTGGTGCCCGCGCACCAGGACGACGGCGCCGGTCTCTCCGGCGATGCTCGCGGCGTCGGCGATGCGGGTGATCGGGGCCTCCCCCTCGCGCAGGCCCTCGCGCCAGGTGGGGGCCAGCAGGACCACCGGGGCGTCGTCGGCGATACCCAGCTCGGCGCGTGTTCGGCGCCGGATCTCGGCCCGGGGGCGCTCCCCCGCGGTCAGGGGCGCGTTGCGGGGGTACTCCCCCACCCAGGTGGGGCCCGCGAAGCCGAGCGCCGAGCGCAGGCGTTCCTCGGCGGCGGGCGTCTGCGCGAGCAGCAGGTCCCACTGCGGGGCCTGGGAGGCGATCATGCGCAGGTAGGTGAGGCTGGTCGCCCCGGGGGCGGCGTCGTGGCCGAGGCGCTTGATCGGCGTGCCGTGCCAGGTCTGCAGGACCCGCTGGCCGGGGCGCTTGACCCACCAGATCGGCAGGCAGTCGTTGGTGATGATGACCCGTGCCGCACGCAGGGCGCGGAACCACTCCTGGCCGCCGCGGACGACTGGGATCGTGCCGGGTGGCGCGGGCACCGTCCCGTCGACGACGGAGAACCAGAGTGGGGCGCCCAGCCCCTGGCGCGCCAGGTCCGCGGCGATGGCGCCGGGGCTGTCCTCGCCGCTGCGGCCCTGGAAGGACTCCAGGAGCACGCCGTCGACGAGCGGCCCGGCGTCCTCCTCGATGAGCAGGCGCCTGCCGCGCCGCGTCCGCTCCCCGGGGGCCAGGGGCGCCAGCAGGCTCAAGGAGACGCGCCCGGTCTCGATGGCGAGCCGCGCGCCGCGGGAGCGGCCCGCCGCATCGACCACCGGGGCGAGCCCGGCCGCGGGGGCGCAGTCCGTGAATGCCCCGCCGGGCAGCGCCCATCGGAGCCGGTAGGCCCCTCGCGCGATGCCGGGGTCGTTGAGCGGGATCGAGGCGCGCCACAGGGGGCCGGAGGTTCCCATGGCGGCTTCGGCGGCCCCCTGCGAGGAGGTCAGGATGAGGCGCGCCGAGGACTCCTCCACCCAGTCGCCGCCGGGCCCCTCCAGCCAGAGGCGCTCCCCCTCGGCCCAAGCCCGGCCGATCCGGGCGGCCCCGGGCGCCTCTCCCAGGGTCGAAGGCCCCCCACCGGGGGCGGCCAGTGCCGCGCCGACGCGCAATCGACCGTCCTCGCCTCGCCAGGCGGCGCTCAGGCCCGAGCCCACAGCCCCGCTCATCCAGATCGGGGCCGCCAGGTGGTCCGAGAGTTCCTGGGCGCCCGCGCTCAGCGCCACGCGCAGCGGGGCGCCGGTCCCGGGCGGCGCGCCCAGGGTCACGGTGGCGCGGAAGCCCGCGGCCCCGTAGCCGCGCCAGGGGTCCTGGGCGGCCTCATCGGCCTCGGGGGCGCTGCGCGGCTCGACCTCGACGGCGCTCGGCGCGGGCGGCCCGTGCTTGGCAGGAGTGGCGCCTCCCTCGCTGGCCGACTCGCCGACGAGGGCGATCCGGGGCCTCCCGGCGAGCGCGGGATCGAGGCCGGGCACGCGAGCCCAACCCTCGATGACGAGGGTGCTCGCGTCGCGCCACGCCAGGGTCGTGGCGCGGGCCTCCACGCGCAGGTCGATGGGCCGCACGGCGAGCAGCTCCGCGGGCAGGGCGGTCAGGCGCCCCAGGACGGGGGCGGCGGCCGCCAGACCGGCGCGGGCATCGGGGACGAGGGGGAGGCTGGTGGTGTCCTCGGCGCGCGAGGCCAGTGCCTCCCAGAACTCATCGAGGGGGCCATGGGCGAGGACCCAGAGCAGCACCCGGTCGAGGAGCGGCAGCGTCGCCCAGGCCGGGTCGGCCGCGCTGGGGACGAGCCGGACGGCCAGGGCGCGCAGGCGCCGGGTCCCCTCATCCCCGGCCGTCGCGGCTAACAGGGCCAGGGGCAGGAGCCTGTCCCTCAGGACGCTCCCCAGGACGCGCTCGCGCACGGGCCCGGCGGCGCCGCTGAGCAGCGCCGGCAGGTGATCCGCCGTGCGGGCCAGCTGCTCCAGCCGGCGCTCGCGACTGAGCGGCCCCATCGCCGTGCGGGAGCGGACGAGGGCGTTGACGACGTCGATCCGCCTGGCGGCCAGCAGCAGGCCGAGGACGGCGTCGGCGCTGTCCTGAGAATCACCGAGCGCGCCGCCCGCGGCCAGGCGGCACCAGGCGCTCGTGCGGGCCACAAGACGGCCGGGCGCCGGGGCCTCCAGGACGCCCAGGGCCTCATCGAGCCGAAGTCCGCGGCCCGCGGGGCCCAGGGGCTCGGCGCGCCAGTCGCCGTCGAGCACGCGGCTCGCCCCGACGGCGAGGTCGGATCCCGATCGTTTGAGGGAGTCGATAAGGGCGGCGGGCCCATCGTGCTCGATCCGATCCTCCCCCCTCATAAGGAGCGCCCATCGGGAGCGGGCGGCCCCCAGGGCCGCCCCGGCGCCGCCGTCGATGACGCGGACGCGGGAGTCCCGGGTGGCGAGCGCCTCGACGGCCTCGCGGGCGGGCCCGCTCAGGGCGTGGCCCCCGGCGGCCCCGCCCGCGGCGACGATGACCTCGACCTGGCGCAGGGACTGGTTGAGGCAGGAGCGGATCGCCGCCTGGGCCGCCTCCGGGCCCCCGGGGGAGGCCAGGACGAAGCTGAGCGCGGGCCTGCCCCACCGCCGTCGGAGGCGCTGGGGCAGTCGTGGGCCGGGCACGATCAGGGATGGGGCGGGTCAGGGGACGGCGCCGCGGCTCAGGCGAGCCGGTACATCCATCCGTAGGGGTCGGGCTCGAGGCCGTTCTGGATGGCGGTCAGCCGGGAGTGGATCTCGCTGGTCACCTCGTGCCCACCGAGCTCGACCTCGAAGCCCTCCCCCTTGAGTCGGCCCAGCGGGACGACGACGGCCGCGGTCCCGCAGGCGAAGGCCTCGCTGATGGCCCCGGAGCGGATGCCGTCGAGCAGGCCCGGCAGGCTGATCGTGTCCTCGACGACCCGCCGTCCGGAATCCACCAGGAGGCGCAGGATCGCCGAGCGGGTGGATCCCTCCAGGATCGTGCCGGTCAGGCGGGGCGTGCGCACGGTGCCATCGGCGTCGACGACCATGAGGTTCATGCCACCGAGTTCCTCGATGTTCGTCTGGGTGACGTCGTCGAGGAAGCAGACCTGGTCGCAGCCCTGCTCGGCCGCGATCTGCTGGGGAAGGAGGGAGCCGGCGTAGTTGCCGCCGGTCTTGGCCGCGCCCGTACCGCCCCGGCCGGCGCGGTGGTAGTCGCTGGAGACCCAGATGCTGATGGGCGTCAGTCCGCCCGTGAAGTAGGCGCCCGACGGCGAGGCGATGACGTAGTAGTCGATGACGCTGGCGGAGTGGACCCCGAGGAAGGCCTCGGAGGCGAAGGCGAAGGGCCGCAGGTAGAGGGACTCGCCCTCGCCGGTGGGGACCCAGGCGGCGTCGGCGCGCACGAGGCCGACCAAGGAGGCGATGAAGTCCTCCTCAGCAAGCTCGGGCATGGCCAGGCGGCGGGCGGAGGCGGCCATGCGGGCGGCGTTGTACCGGGGCCGGAAGGTCCACACGGAGCCGTCGGCGTGGCGGTACGCCTTGATGCCCTCGAAGACCTCCTGGCTGTAGTGGAGGACGGCCGCCGCCGGGGAGAGGCTGATGTCCCCGAAGGGGATGATGCCGCGATCTATCCAGCCCTGCCCGGCGATCCAGCGGGCGTGGGCCATGTGGTCGGTGAAGCTGGAGCCAAACCCGGGGCTGGCGAGGCGCGCGGCCCGCTCCGCCTCGCTGGCGGGCGCGGGGTTGGGGGTGAGCACGAAGCGGCCGGCGAGCTCGTCCGCCGCGGGGACGGGGACCTCCGCGGCGCGGGCCAGCGGGGTGCTGAGGGAGTCGATCGAGAAGTGCGGCGTCGCAGCGGTGATCTCAGGCATGGGCACACCCTACGTCCGTTCTCATTGACCGGACAGGGGGTCTCACATGCCGTCTTGCGCCGTCGGCGCCGCGGTGGCCCGAGTCGTCGCCGCCGCGGCGGTGCCGCGCCCCGGGGGCGGGCTCCGCGGCGGCTCAGGCCCGAAGCGCCTGGGCGATCGCGTCCCCGATCTCGCTGGTCGAGCGGGTCAGCGGACCGCCCTCCTGGTTGGCGCGCGCCCGGGTGGCCATGTCGGCGTCGACGGCGGCGCTCACCCGCGCGGCGGCGTCGGGCTCGCCGATGTGCTCCAGCAGGAGGGCAACGGCCAGGATCGTGGCCGTGGGGTCGGCGATGCCCTGGCCCGCGATGTCGGGGGCCGAGCCGTGGACGGGCTCGAACATGGAGGGGAAGGCCCGGTCGGGGTTGATGTTGCCGGAGGCGGCCAGGCCGATGCCACCGGTGATGGCCCCGGCCTCGTCGGTGAGGATGTCGCCGAAGAGGTTGTCGGTGACGATGACGTCGAAGCGGGAGGGGTCGGTGACCATGTAGATGGTGGCGGCGTCGACGTGGCAGTAGTCGACGCTCACGCCGGGGTAGTCGGCGCCGACGGCCTCGACGGTGCGCCGCCACAGGTGGCCCGCGTGGACGAGGACGTTGTGCTTGTGGACGAGGGTGAGGCGCTGGCGGCGGGCATTGGCCTGCTCGAAGGCGTAGCGCACGACCCGCTCGACCCCGTAGGCCGTGTTGACGCTGACCTCGGTGGCGATCTCGTGGGGGGTGCCCACCCGCACAGCGCCGCCGTTGCCGCAGTAGAGGCCCTCGGTGCCCTCGCGCACGACGACGAAGTCGATGTCCCCGGGCTCGGCCAGCGGCGTGGGCACGCCCGGGTAGTGCTTGGCCGGGCGCAGGTTGACGTAGTGGTCGAGCTCGAAGCGAAGGCGCAGGAGGAGGCCGCGCTCCAGGACGCCGGAGGGCACGGAGGGGTCGCCGACGGCGCCCAGGAGGATGGCGTCGTGCTCCTTGATGGCGGCGAGGTCCTCATCGGTGAGAGTGTCGCCCGTGGCGTGCCAGCGCTCGGCGCCGAGGTCGAAGTCGGTGCGCTCGATGGACGCGCCGGTGCCGGCCAGGGCGGCGTCGAGGACCTTGAGGCCCTCGGGGACGACTTCCTTGCCGATGCCGTCGCCGGGGATCACTGCGAGCCTGATGGTGTGGGGCGCCTGAGTCATGGGCCCAGGCTAAGCCCTTGCCACGATGCGAGATGCGCGGTCCGCATCCTGACCGCGCCCTTGGGCGACCAACGAGGCGGCGGGCAGCCAACGAGGCCGGGCACGACCACGCGCGCGTCCCCGTGCAGCCGCTGATCGGCCGCACGGGGACGTCGTTGTTCGTAAGGGCACGCCGCCAGGGCACGAGGGCGCCGCCCCTAACGGAGCCAGCGCCCTCGGGCGACTCACCGGGCTGAGCGGATGGGCTCAGTGAACCGGTTGAGTCAGCCGGTCGGTTCAGCGCGCGACGGAGCCCTCGGTGTAGTCGGAGTCGACCTCGGCGCGCCAGGCGAACATCGAGCGGACCTCACGGCCGACCTTCTCGATCGGGTGGCCCTCGCCCTTGGCCCGCAGCTCCTTGAACTCGGGGCCGCCGGCGGCCTGGTCATCCATGAAGCGCTTAGCGAAGGAGCCGTTCTGGATGTCCGCGAGGACCTCCTTCATGTGCTCCTTGACATCCGGGGTGATGACGCGCGGGCCGGAGACGTAGTCCCCGTACTCGGCGGTGTCGGAGATGGACCAGCGCTGCTTGGAGATGCCGCCCTCGACGATGAGGTCCACGATGAGCTTGAGCTCGTGCAGGACCTCGAAGTAGGCCATCTCCGGCTGGTAGCCGGCCTCGACCAGCGTCTCGAAGCCGTACTGGATGAGCTGGGAGGCGCCTCCACACAGGACGGCCTGCTCACCGAAGAGGTCAGTCTCGGTCTCCTCGCGGAAGGTGGTCTTGATGGCGCCCGCGCGGGTGCCGCCGATGGCCTTGGCGTAGGACAGCGCGGTCTGCCAGGCCTGGCCGGTGGCGTCCTGCTCGACGCACACCAGCACCGGGACACCGCGACCGCCCTCGAACTCGCGCCGCACCGTGTGGCCGGGGCCCTTGGGGGCGACCATGACGACGTCGATGTCCGCGGCCGGCTTGATGTAGCCGAAGTGGATGTTGAAGCCGTGGGAGAAGAGCAGGGCGGAGCCGGGCTTGATGTTCGGCTCGATCTGCTCGGCGTACAGGGTGGCCTGGACCTGGTCCGGGGCGAGGACCACGACGACGTCCGCCCAGGCGACGGCCTCGGCGACGGGCTTGACCGGCAGGCCGGCCTCCTCCGCCTTGGCCACGGAGGCGGATCCCTCACGCAGGCCGACGACGACCTCGACGCCGGAGTCGCGCAGGTTGAGCGCGTGGGCGTGCCCCTGGGAGCCGTAGCCGATAACCGCGACCTTCTTGGACTGGATGACGGACAGGTCGGCGTCGTCGTCGTAGAACTTCTCAGCTGCCATGATGAATGATCACTTTTCCTTAAGTTGATCTGTGATGGATCTCGGACCGCGCGTAATGGCGACGGCACCGGACTGGACGATCTCCTTGACCCCGTAGGGCTCCAGGGAGGTCAGCAGTGCCCGGACCTTCGACTCCGATCCGACAGTCTCGATGACCACCGAACTCGGGGAGACATCGACGACATGCGCGCGGAACAGGTCGACGATCTGCAGGACGGCGGTGCGGTTGGCATCGTCGGCGTGGACCTTGATGAGGTAGAGCTCGCGCTCCACCGAGGTGGCGGGATCGAGCTCGACGATCTTGAGGACGTTGACGAGCTTGTTGAGTTGCTTGGTCACCTGTTCCATGGCCCGGCCCTCGGCGTTGGCGATCACGGTGATGCGCGAGACGCCGTCGGTGTCGGTGGGGCCCACGGCCAGGGAGTGGATGTTGAAGCCGCGGCGGGTGAACAGCGCGGACACGCGGGTCAGGACGCCCGGGGTGTCCTCAACCAGCACGGACAGGGTGTGCATCGTGCCCGCGGCGCTCGCCGCGCCCGCGGTACTGGCTGCGCTCATGGGGCTCACTCCTCCTCCCACGCCGGGCTCATGCCCAGGGCGTGCTGAATCTCGTCATTGGACACGCCCGCGGCGACCATCGGCCACACCTGGGCGTCGGCCGAGCAGATGAAGTCGACGACGACGGGGCGGTCGTTGATGGCGTTGGCCTGGGCGATGACGTCATCGAGGTCCTCCAGGCGCTCGCAGCGCAGGCCCACCGCGCCGTAGGCCTGCGCCAGGGCCACGAAGTCTGGGACGCGCCGGGTTCCGGAGCCGGTGTGCAGGTCCGTGTTGGAGTAGCGCTGCCCGTAGAAGAGAGTCTGCCACTGGCGCACCATGCCCAGGGAGGAGTTGTTGATGATGGCGACCTTGATGGGTATGTCGTTGAGGACGCAGGTGGCGAGCTCCTGGTTGGTCATCTGGAAGCAGCCGTCGCCGTCGATGAGCCAGACGGGGCGGTCGGGCCGGCCGAGCTTGGCGCCCATGGCGGCGGGCACACCGTACCCCATGGTGCCGGCCCCCGCCGAGGTGAGCCAGGACCGAGGCTGGTTGAAGCCCAGGAAATGCGCGGCCCACATCTGGTGCTGCCCGACGCCGGTGGCCCAGATCGTGTCCCTGGGGGCGCCGGCGGCCAGGTGGGTGATGACCTCCTGGGGCTGGAGGACGCCGTCGTCGGTGTCGGTCCAGGCAATGGGGTAGCGGCGGCGGACATCGGCGACCTCGGCCACCCAGGGCTCCAGGCTCACGCGCTCCTCGCCCTGCGCGGCGATCGCCGCGGTGAGCGCGGGGACGACATCGAGGAGGTCGCCGACGATGGGCACGTCCGCGGTGCGGATCTTAGAGATCTCAGCGGGGTCGATGTCGACATGGATGACGGCGGCGCGCCGGGCGAAGGTGTCGGGCCTGCCCGTGACGCGGTCGTCGAAGCGCGCGCCGAGGCTGACGACGACGTCCGCCCTCTGGAGGGCCCCGACGGCGGGCACGGTGCCGTGCATTCCCGGCATCCCCAGGTGGAGGGGGTGGTCGGTGGGCATGATGTCCAACGCGGTGAGCGTGGTGACGAAGGGGGCGCCGAGGGTGTCGATGAGCTCGGTGAGCGCCTCGGTGGCGATGCCCGCCCGGGCCAGGCCCCCGCCGAGGTAGAGGACGGGGCGCTGCGCGTGGGCGAGGACCTCGGCGGCCTGCTCGATGCGCCGCTGGTTGGGGCGCCCGGGAAGGCTGTAGCCGGGCAGGCTCAGCCGGGGCGGCCAGCGGAACTCAGCGGTGCCCACCTGGGCGTCCTTGGTGACGTCGACGACGACGGGGCCCGGGCGCCCGGTGGAGGCCAGGTGGAAGGCCTCGGCGATGCGCTCGGGGATCTCCGCGGGATCGGACACCAGGAAGGAGTGCTTGACGAAGGGCATCGTCGAGCCGATCACGTCCGCCTCCTGGAAGGCGTCGGTCCCGATGGAGCCCGCGCTCACCTGCCCCGTGATGGCGACCATGGGCACGGAGTCCATGTGCGCGTCGCCGATGGGGGTGATGAGGTTGGTCGCCCCGGGACCGGAGGTGGCCACGCACACGCCCGGCCTCCCGGTGGCCAGGGCGTAGCCCTGGGCCGCGTGCCCGGCGCCCTGCTCGTGGCGCACGAGGACGTGGCGGATCCTGGAACTGGCCAGCAGTGGATCGTAGAAGGGGAGGATCGCGCCGCCCGGCATGCCGAAGATGTCGGTGACCCCGAGCTCCTCCAGAGAGCGCACGAGGGCCTCTGCTCCCGTCATCACCTCGGGGACGGCCGCGTTCGGGGTGTCCTGGCGCGCCATCATCGCCCTCCAATCGGTCGGTCCTCCCGGCGCGGCGCCGGCTGGGACCACCGTATGGCAGTCCACGAGGCGAGTCATATCAGAGACCGATCATCTCACATCATGGAATCACGGATGGCGGGAGGGGCATGTGTCCCGGTCAGGCCGCATCCCGGGCGCTGTGCCTTTGGTCCGTCATCAGACATGGTCCCGTTAATGAGAGAATGTCCGGGCATCCGCCGGCGCGACCGGCGGGCAGGGGGCATCGCCGCCCCGGACATGACCGCTTCTCAATGACGACCCTGCGCGCCGAGGCCGGGCAGGACCGGAAGGCTACGATCATCGTGACCCACGGACTACTCACCCATCTGGCCGAGAACCCCGTTCTCGTGCTGTTCCTGCTCATCGGGCTGGGGATGCTCGTCGGCCATGCGAAGGTGCGCGGAGTCAGCCTGGGGGCGGCCGCCGTCCTCTTCGCGGGCATCGCCCTGGCCGCCTGGGGGATCTCCCAGCAGGTCGAGATCACGATCCCCGCCCCGCTGGGGACGCTCGGCCTGGCGATCTTCACCTTCGCTATCGGCATCCAATCGGGCCCCAACTTCTTCCACGTGCTGCGCACCGCGGCGGGGCCCCTGGCGCTCATGCTGCTGTTCTTCGTCGTGGCCGCGGGCGCCGGCCTGGGCCTGGGCCACGTCCTGGGCATGGACTCCGCTCAGATCGCCGGCACCTTCGCCGGAGCGCTCACCAACACGCCGGCGCTGGCCGCCGCGGGCAACGCCGCCACGCTCTCGGGGAATCCCGAGGGCGCCGCGATCGCCACGGTCGGCTACGCCGTCGCCTACCTGTACGGCGTCATCGGGATGCTGTTCTTCACCCTCCTGGCCCTGCGCTACCGCAGCTCGGACCGCGACAAGCCCTCCCCCCTGGCCAACCGCACGATCCGCGTGGAGCGCTCCGACGGCCCGATGATCGCCGACATCGCCACCAGGATCTCCGGGGAGCTCAAGTTCTCGCGCCTCAGGCGCGGTGAGACCGGGCCGATCACCCGCCCCTCGGGCGAGGACCGCGTCTTCAAGGACGACCTGGTGACCGTTGTCGGCAGCCAGGACGCCGTCAACCAGGTCATCAAGGAGCTGGGGCACGGCTCATCGCACTCCCTCATCGAGGACCGCAAGTACCTCGACTTCCGGCGCATCACCGTCTCGGACCCGAAGCTCGCCGGCCACACCGTCGCCGATCTCGACATCGACCGCCGCTTCGGCGCGACGATCTCGCGCGTGCGGCGCGGCGACGTCGACATGGTCGGCACCCCGGACCTGGTCCTCCAGCAGGGGGACCGCGTGCGCGTCGTCGCCCCCACCGGGCGGATAGCCGAGGTGTCGAAGTTCTTCGGGGACTCCGCGCGGGGCCTGTCCTCGATCAATCCCATCGCGCTCGGCCTGGGCATGGCCCTGGGCATCGTCATCGGCGAGTGGGAGATCCTCACCCCCACCGGCGCCACCTTCTCCATCGGCTCGGCGGCGGGCACGCTCCTCGTCGGGCTCGTGTTCGGCCGGATCGGGCGCATCAAGAGTTTCGTGACCGCGATCCCCTTCACCGCCACGGCCGTTCTCGCGGAGTTCGGGCTTCTGGTCTTCCTCGCCCAGGCCGGCACGAAGGCGGGAGGCCAGATCGCCGACGCCTTCACCGGCGGCGACTGGTGGAAAATCCTGCTCACCGGGTTCGTCATCACGACGATCGTCGGGATGGGCCTGTACGCCTCGATGCGCTGGATCGTGAAGATGGGCGGGACGCGCCTGTCCGGGCTCATCGGCGGGGCGCAAACGCAGCCGGCGGTCCTGGCCTTCGCCAACGAGCGCACCGGGGCCGACCCCCGGGTGGCCCTGGGCTACGCGATGGTCTACCCCGTGGCCATGATCGTGAAGATCCTCATGGCGCAGATCCTCGGGGGCCTGTGAGGCGCGGCCCGCGGGCACGATGAGGGCCCGGGCTCACTCATGGTGGGCCCGGGCCCTCATCGTCAGCGCTTGGCGCCGGCGCACTCCGCTCTCAGTCGCCCTCGGGCTCCGGCAGCTCGATCATGCCCGAGGTGGGCACGTCGTGGCGCCAGTTGCGGTCCGTCATGATGCGGGCCAGCGCGAGGCCCACGCCGATGGCGATGATGACGAAGAGGACCTCCGCGATGCTGGCGGCCGCCTGACCGACGGCCACCCGCCTGTCGACCGTGTGGTCATTGAGCGCGGAGATCGCGCGGTAGAAGGGGACGCCGGGGATCATGATGACGACCGCCGGCACGGACAGCGCCACGCGGGACAGGGAGGCCCGTGAGACGAAGGCCTGGGCGAGCAGGCCGATGGCGACAGCGGCCAGCCCCACGGCCATCTGCCACGGAACCTCGTGAACGTCGGTGAGGACGAGCCTGCCAGTGTTCGCCACGGCCCCGATGATCGCGGAGATGAGGCAGGCGCGCGCCCGGGCGTTGAACAGGATGGCGAAGCCGTAGGCGGCGACGAAGGAGCACAGGAGGCGGAGGCCGTAGAGGAGCGGTCCCTCGGGCGTGGGGGCCGGCGTGCCGTTGACGTCCCAGTCGGCGATGGAGGTGACGGTCCAGACGGCGACGCCGGCCGCCATCATGACCATGACGACGTAGGACATGCGGGACACCGCGGAGGAGAAGTCCTGGCGGAACAGGTCGAGCATGGCAGTGACCATGGGGAAGCCGGGGATGAGGAAGAGGATCGCGGAGATGATCCCGCCCTGGTGCCCTGCGGAGATGATCCCGGCGGCGCTGAGCCCGCCGATGACCACCATGTAGAGGGTGGACGCGATGACGCCGCTGACGAGCCAGGTGTAGAAGTGCTGCATGTGGCGCACGAGCATGGCCCGGCGCGCCGCCTGTCCGAGCGCGGCGGCGAAGAGTACCGCGAGGCACTCGGCCCATCCTCCCTTGTTGAGGAAGCAGAACCCGGCGCAGGCGATCCCGGAGGCCAGGGCATTGGTGATGGGGCCGTACAGCCCGCGCATCGACTCGACCTCGGTGAGCTTGGCCTCGAGGACCTCGACGCGCTCGTGCGCGCGCAGATCGTGGACGATGCGGCGCAGCGCTTCGAGCCGATCGACATTGACGCCGACGCGGCGCACCTCGGCGGCCTCCGTGCGGAAGCGCTCCCCCTCGTAGGAGGAGGTGACGAGTTCCGTCATGGTGACGGTGGCCTGGTGGCGGTCGATGCCGACGGCGGAGGCAGCCCTGGCCATCGCCGACTTCACCCGGTAGGAGCCGGCTCCAGCGGCGAGCATGAGCTTGCCGAGGTGGAGGACCACCTCGGACTGCTGCATCAGCCTGTCGGCGTCGAGGCCGGATCGGAGGCCGTGAGTATCGTTAGGGAGAGGCGTCTCATTCACGGCGTTATGCTGCCTGACGCCGCTGGCCCGGGCGGGGCCCGAAGGCCCAGAGAGTCGCGTGGCGCTGAGCACGTCCCCCCATGGGGCGCCGGGGCGCGGGGCGGATTGACAGCGCGTTGGGGCCCTGGTGCCATATGGGGCATGACAGGCAACGAGAGGCAGTCACGTGCTCGCGCCGCGGATGTGGCGGCCGCCGCGGGGGTGTCGACGACCGCCGTGTCCTTCGTGCTCAATGGCCGCGACGAGGGCAATATCTCGCCCGCGACGCGGGAGCGCGTCCTGCGGGCGGCGCAGGAGCTCGGCTACCGCCCCAACCATGTCGCGCAGAGCCTGCGACGGAACTCGACCAGGTCGATCGGGCTGGTCACGGACGCGTTCGCATCCTCGCCCTTCGGGGGAAGGCTCCTCTCTGCGGCCACTGAGGAGGCCAACTCCGCCGGCGAGGCCCTGCTCATGATGGACCTCGGTGGCCGCATGGATCGGGCCGCGGAGGCGATCGAGGCCCTGGAGAGCCGCCAGGTCGATGCCATCATCTACGCGACGATGGGCTTCACCGAGCTCGATGAGCCCCCGGCGTCCCGCCTCCCCCTCGTGCTCGCCAACTGCGTCGCGCGCCGCGGCTCCAGGCCCTCGGTGAGCCCCGACGACGCCGGTGGGGCCACCGCCGCCCTCGAGCATCTGGCGGGCCTTGGCCATCGGCGCGTGGCGATGCTGGGAGGGCACTTCTCCCCCGGCGCGCGGCCGGCCGACGTCGGGAACGTCTCGGGACCGATCCGCTGGCGCGCGTTCCGGGCCGCGGCCGAGCGCAGGGGGATCGATGCCCGGCTCGTCGGCCGGGGGTGGATGATCGACGATGGCTACACCGCCGCGATGGAGGCCCTCGGCCTGCCGGAGTCGCAGCGGCCGACGGCGCTCTTCGCCGCCTGTGACCGAGTCGCGGCCGGGGCGCTGCTGGCGGCCGCGCGCCTGGGGTTCTCGGTTCCCGATGATCTGTCGATTATCGGCTTCGACGATCAGGAGGCGCTGGCGGAGAGCCTCGTCCCGCCGCTGACCACTGTCGCCCTCCCCCACGCCCTCATGGGCTCCACCTCGGTCGCGATGGCCTTGGAGGCTGTCCGGGGGGAGGCGCCCGGCCCGTCCCATCGCGTCCTGGAGTGCCCTGTCATGGTCCGCGGCTCGACGGCGCCGCCCCGGCCGTGACGATCGCCGTCGAGTCGGCGGCTCCTGCGCGAGGCCCTCAGGGGACTCGCGGGATGATGGCCTGGGCCCTGGCGGTCCCATCGGTGGCGCAGCGCAGCTCCCATGGCTCGTCATGCCTCCATGTCGCGGGGATCCCCGAGTGGCGGTAGAGCTCGAGCACGGCGCCGTCGACCCAGACCTGGTCCCCTGGGGACAGGTCGACCACCCCCCGGGCGGGGTGGCTGAGCCGCGCGCCGTCCCCGAGGACGTCGATCGCGCAGCGCCGATCGGCGAGCACGGTCCCCCCAGCCGGTAGCGCGCTGGCATCCCCGATGAGGGCGGTGGCCGCGCCCGGATCGATCCTGGAGCGGACCTCGCCGCTGGCCAACGACAGGCGTCGGGGAAGACTGAGGCAACCCGAGTGGTCGCGTACCGCTGGGTCCTGGTCCGGCTGGCGCACCCAGCCGAGGAGAAGCGGATCGGCATCCGTGAGCGCGACCTGCGGGGCGTAGAGATCGGCGCCGTCGTCGAGGATGTGAGCGCTCTCGGCGATGAAGCGGAGCCGACCGTCCCTCTCCACGAGGTCGCCGATGGCGGCGACGACCTCGCACAGCCGCCCCTGGTGGTTGAGGGAGACGATCAGGACCCAGCGCCCGCCGAGCGGGAACAACTGGGGGCACTCCCATATGTCGGCGCTCCCGATCCGCCTGAGCAGGGGGTCGTCGTCGACGAGCAACCCGATGTAGCGCCAGTCGGTCTCGCACTCGCGGTCGAACAGGGCGATGGCGGGGCCGCCGTCGGCCAGACCCGCCCCGAGCACCGCCAGCCGGCGGCCCTGGTGCTCCAGCACGTACGGGTCGCGCATGATGACGATGCCGTCGGAGCTCGGGGTGCGCCCTACGACGACCGGCGGCCCCCAGTCGCGCAGGTCGGGGCTGCCCCAGCGCAGGCAGATCGTTGAGACGGCCGAGGAGTCCACGACTCCGGAGTACGCGACGGCGGGCCGGTCATGCCCGGACACGAACACCCCCGACCAGCAGCCGAAGGAGTCGGGCCCGCCGGGCGTCGGTGAGAAGGCGATGGGCTCATCCTCCCAGTGGGCCAGATCCCTGCTGGTGGCGTGGCCCCAGGAGATGTGGCCGTGGGCGGGGGCGAGTGGGTTGTGCTGGTAGAACACGTGCCAGACGCCGTCGACGCGGGTGATGCCGTTGGGGTCGTTGAGCCATCCCCTCGCGGGGCGCAGGTGGTAGCTCGTGGTGGGGGCGGCCATTGTTCCAGTCCTCCTCATCGGTGCAATCCCGCCGTCAGCCCCTCGCGCAGCGTGCGCTGCCCGAAGGCGAAGACGAGGAACGCGGGGATCATTGAGATCACGACACCCGCCAGGACCGTGGCCACGGACCCCGTGCCCATATTGCCCTGGAGGGATACCAGTCCCAGGGGAAGGGTGAAGTTCTTCTCGCTGATCTCGAGGATCAGGGGGCGGAAGAACTCATTCCAGTGGAAATTGAAGGCCAGGATCCCCACGATCGCCATTCCCGGCATCGCCAGGGGGGCGTAGATGGAGCGGAAGGTGCGCCACGGCCCCGCGCCGTCAAGCTCGGCCGCTTCCCCCAACTCCGCGGGAAGCCCGAGGAAGTACTGGCGCATGAGGAAGGTCCCGAAGGCCGTGGGAATGGCCGGGAGGATGAGGGCGACGAGGGTATCGGCCAGGTGCATGCCCCGGATCAGCATGAACACCGGCACGATCGTGACCTGCATCGGCACCATCATCGTAGCGAGGATAAAGGCGAACAGCATCTTCTTGCCCCGGAACTCGAACCGGGCGAAGACGTACCCGGCCATCGCGGCCGAGAGCATCTGCCCGAGGGCGATCGCGCCGGTGACGAGCACCGAGTTGAGGATGAGCAGCCACATGTCGACCTTCTCGAACACCGCCGAGTAGGAGGAGAGATCGAAGGAGCTGGGGATGATGGAGCCGTCGGCAGATAGAGACTCTGCGGGTGGCCGCATCGAGGCCAGGACCGTCCAGATCACTGGGGCGAGGGTGACCAGGCTCGCAAGGCCGAGAACTGCGTAGGTGGCGAGTTTCTTCATGGGTCAGGCTCCTCAGCCGTAGAACACGAAACGTCGGGACAGGCGGAACTGCAAGGCTGTCACCAGCATGATGACGATGGTCAGGATCATCCCGATCGCGGAGGCCCTGCCGAACTGGAGCTGTTTGAACGCCGACTCGTAGATCACCATGACCGCGGTGCGGGTGGAGTCCCCCGGGCCTCCTCGCGTGAGGACGTAGGGCTGGTCGAAGATCTGCAGGGCGGAGATGATCGCCATGACGGAGGCGACCAGGGTTGTGGGGCTGACCAGTGGGAAGGTGATCCTCCAGAACTGCTTCCAGCCCGTGGCGCCGTCGACTTGGGCGGCCTCGTAGACATCCTTGGGGATGGAGGAGAGCCCGCCGAGGAACAATAGGAACGAGAACCCGAAGTTCTGCCACACGTAGACCAGGACGACGACCACCATGGCCCCTCTGGTGGAGGTCAGCCAGGGGACGTTGGCGACGCCGAGCATGGAGAGCAGGTGGTTGACCAGGCCGAAGTTCTCATTGAACAAGTAGGTCATGATGATGGAGACCGAGGCCGCGGACAGGATGAGGGGGAAGAAGAGCACCGAGCGGAAGAAGGACCTGGCCATGCTGGGCATCCTCGTATTGACGAGGACCGCCAGCCCCAGGGCGACCGCGAGTTGCAGGGTCACGGCGACGACGACGAAGCCGATGGTGTTGAGGAAGGAGACTCGGATCGTCGGGTCGGCGGCGATGCTGGCGAAGTTGTCCAGGCCGACGAACTTCGGGGGCGTGATGATGTCCCATGAGAAGAAGGCCAGGCCGATCGAGGCGAGGATCGGCAGGAAGCTGAAGATGCCCAGACCGATCACCGTGGGCGCGAGGAACAACCAGATGAGGACTTTCCGTTGCATGTCATGACTCCAGGGCTCGGGTGAGGTCGGCGTCGAGTCGCTCCAGGGCGCCGGGCAGGGCAGCGGCCGAGCCGGTCACCGCGCCGAGGACGTTCTTGATGAGCGCGGTCTCCACGGCGGCCTGCTGCGGCGGCGCGGGGATGGGCGCGCAGGGGTGCTGGTCGAGGGTGTCGTAGAAGACCTTCCAGTGGGCTGGCCCCTTGCCCGCGTAGAGGGCCTCGTCGCACATCGACCGCCGAGTAGGCGTGGTGTCGGGCTTAGTGAACGCCAGTTTCATGCCCTCCAGGGAGGTGCAGAACTTCACCCATTCCCAGGCCTCGTCCTTGCGCTTGGAGGTCTTGAGGATGGCGTAACCGGCCGCGCCGAACTGGTGGCGCTGAGAGCGCCCCTTGGGGAAATAGGCGACGTCGTAGTCCTCCGGTGCGAGCCCGGCCTCCGACAGGCCCTGGACCCAGTAGCCGCCCGCTGGCGTCATTCCGATGGAGCCGCCCGAGAACTGCCCGACGAGTTCGTTGCCGCCGCCCTGGGCGGGGCTGGTGCCCAGGCCCTCCTCTACGACCGCGCGCAGGAACTCGAAGGACTCGGCCACACGGGGGTCGGAGGCGTTCGAGCCCTCCCAGAGATAGCCACCGGAATAGGCGTCCTCCTGGCCCGGGTAGAACTGCTGCCAGAGCCACTGGCCACCGCTGGCCTTCTTCTCCGTGAGGAAGCTGGTGTCATTGGCGTAGAGCCACGGCACCACTCCTCCCCACAGCCGGTTGGTCCAGTAGAACGGGATGAATCCCGTGCCTGAGGCCCTTTTCATCCGCCGCGCCATCGCCAGGAAGTCCTCGTGGGTCCAATCGGCGGCGGGGTAGGCCACACCCGCACGCTCCATCGCGGCGGTGTTGAGGTAGATGTTCGCGGCGTTGAAGTCGATGGGCATCTGGTAGAGGGAGCCCTTGTACATAAACGCCTCGATGAGGCTCGGGTGGACGTCCTCGAAGTAGTTCTTGACCTCGGCGGCGTCGCGCTGAATGTAGGCGTCAAGGGGCTCGGCCAGCCTCTCGGCGAAGAGCTGGGCTCCTTCGGTCGCCACGACGCACACGTCCGGCGGCGTGCCGGCCGCCACCATGGTGAGGATCTTGGCGAAGAAGTCCGCCCAGTCGGCACCCTGGACCGCCTGGAGCTGGACGGGGATATCGGGATGCTGGACGTTAAAAGCGTCGACGAGGGACTTGCGGGCGGCCGCGTCCTGGTTGGTCCCCAGGATCGCGATCGACAGTGAGTTGTCGTACCGCCCGGGGATGTCCGCTCCGATGAGACGCGACCACTGACTGCCGAGGAGAGCCGCTGAGCCCACCCCCACGGCGCCGGTCAGCAGTCCGCGTCGGGACAGCTGAGTCATCGTTGACCTCCTGCCTAATTCGATTTAGGTGGGATCATTGTTGCCCCCGCCACAGACGGTGTCAAGACTTGAATGGGCTGTGGAGCAGCGCGGTTGGCTGCTGCGGCGCTGCGGTGCCTGGCGCGCGCGGCCCCCGGCCCACGCGCGGGCGCGGGCCAGCACGGACGAGCACGAGCCACCCGCCCCCCCGGGATACCGTCTCACCCCCGGGATACCGCCTCACCCCGCAGGAACGGCCTCACCCCGCACAAACCGCCCCACCCCGCACAAACCGCCCCACCCCGCAGAAACCGTCTTACCTCCGGGATACCGTCTCACCCCCGTGATACGGCCTCAAACTGCGAGAATGAGGGCGCAACGCCGGGCCGAGACGGTATCCCCGGGGGCAGGCGGTATCCCCGGGGGCAGGCGGTATCCCCGGGCCCAGGCTCTCGCCTGGAGCCCCCGGGTGGGCGGGGTGCTGACCACTCTTTAGGCCCTCTTGGCGGACGCGGGGCGGCAAAGCGGGGCAACAAAAAAGGGGGGCCGGGCCCTCACCACCGCGCCCCCCAGGCCCCTACCACCGAGTCCTCAAGGGCCCCGCCACCGGGACCCCCGGGGCCCCTTGCTTATCGAGTGATTCTCGGGGCCTGAGCCACCCCTTGTCGCGCGAGGCGTTGGTGAGCGCCGATCAGGGAAGCGACCCATTTTTCAGGCCTGACGCGCCCCCGGGCACGGGACCGGTCGCCGAAAGGCTGATTCGCCCTGCGAAGTCAGGGACCATCCATCATGGGGGTCAACGACATCGGCGTGCTCATCGGCATCGGAGCGCTCATCGGCATCGAGGCCGGCAAGCCCGACCACTGGGGCCCAAGGACCGCAATCCCAAGCCAGCCACCGCGGCGCCCCCGGCCCACGAGCGAGCACGAGCCAGCACGGGCGAGCACGAGCCGCCCCACCCCACACAAACCGCCTCACCCCCGGGATACCGCCCCCCGGGATACCGTCTCACCCCCGGGATACCGTCTCACCCCCGCAGATACGGCCTCAAACTGCGAGAATGAGGGCGCAACGCCGGGCCCAGACGGTATCTGGAGGCCGAGACCGCAACGCCGGGCCGAGACCGTATCCCCGGGGGCAGGCGGTATTCCCGGGGGCAGGCTCTCGCCTGGAACCCCCGGGTGGGCGGGGTGCCGACCACTCTTTAGGCCCTCTTGGCGGACGCGAGGCGGCAAAGCGGGGCAACAAAAAAAGGGGGGGCCCCAGCCCCCCCCCCACCACCGGGACCCCCGGCCCCCTAGCCCCCAGGGGCCCCATCACCGGGACCCCCAGCGCCTCCACCACCGGGACCCCCAGGGACCCCATCACCGAGACCCCCAGGGGCCCCCGGGGCGCGGGGGGGCACCAAAAGCAAGAAAAAGGGTGGTAGGCCCTGTCCTAGTGCTCAACACGCCCCCTTCAAGACCTGCCGCACCGCTCAGCGATACAACACCCCTTAGGACGCGTGGAACAACCCAGAACAGGGCCCACCACCATCATGTGTATGCCCGGCGGTGTCCTACTCTCCCGCCCCCTGGCAGGGACAGTACCATCGGCGCTGGGGGTCTTAGCTTCCGGGTTCGGAAAGGGAGCCGGGCGTGGCACCCCCGCTATGACCACCGGGACGTCTATCAAATTCAACCACCAACCACACCACCCACCAACAAGGAGGGCAAGCAATAGCCCGTGGTATGGCCGGCCCACCCCACACACCCACGATCAAGAAACAAGGGTGTTGTTGTTGGGGGGTTGGGTCCGGGTTGGTCGTGGACCGCATAGTGAGCGCGCGTCTATGATCCCATCAACCACACCACCACCACCAAACGAACCCCCTCAAAACAAGGAGCCTTCCTTTGAGGACTGGCGGCGCGTCGTTATCGTGTGTGTGTGCTTGTATCGGCCGATTAGTGCCAGTCAGCTCGATGGCCCTTACAGGCTGTCCACTCCTGGTCTATCAACCCAGTGGTCTACTGGGGGCCTCCCACCCCCACAAAAAAAGGGGGGGCGTGGATACCTCATCTTGAAGATGGTTTCCCGCTTAGATGCTTTCAGCGGTTACCCGTCCCGAACGTAGCCAACCAGCCGTGCCCCTGGCGGGACAACTGGCACACCAGAGGTTCGTCCGTC
>NZ_VWPE01000021.1:0-34105 GCF_009829635.1 Actinomyces sp. zg328 | reverse complement strand
TCGCCGTCCAGCAGTGGGGCCGCCCCCCGTGCCCGAGCCTGGGCCCCCGGGTCAGCCACGGCCGCCGGGTCGGGGTCGAGGTGCTCCCCATCGCGCAGGTCGAGCCCCCAGCGCTCGTTAACCTCGGAGGAGGGGGGACGGCGCCGCCCCGCCGGGGCGCTCCCGCCGGGCTGGGCGAACTCCGCGCGCCCCCGGGAGGCACCGCGCGAGGCCCCCAGGGCGGCCATCACAGGCGCCGGCGCCTGGGGCAGCGATCTGGCATCAAGAGCCCTGAGCGCGGCGGCGGTGGAGTCGAGCATGTCGCGCGCGGTGCGGGCCTGGTCGGCCGCGGCGTGCAGGTCGGACAGAGCCTCGGCCAGGCGCAGCACCTCGATCACCAGCAGCAGCGCCGCCACACGGGCATCGGCCGCCGCGGCCGTGGCCAGGCGCGCCACCTCCATCAGGGCGTCGGGGGCCGGGCGCGCCAGGGCATCGCGCCGATGGGTCTGCCCCTGGCGGCCCACCACGATCGCGGCCCGCTCCAGGGCCCGGCGCGCCCCCTGGTCGTCGCACGCCAGAGCCAGGGCCCCCAGGGCGCCGGAGACATCACGGCTAGCATCGGCCATCGCCACGGAGTCACGCGGGTCGATGCCGCGGATCCCGTCGGCCAAGATCTCCAGGCCGCGCGCCCGCTGGGCCACGCCCGCCATCGGCTCGTACCCGCCCGACCTGTCGGGCTGCTCACCCCACCAGGCGCCCCGCCACGCGTCGACCGCGCGCTGCGCGCCCTGGGGAGTGTCGGCCCATCGGGCACGCAGGCGCGGCAGCGCCAGGTCGCGCGCCACCCTGCCCCCGCCGTACCAGCACACCTCCTGCCCGTCGGGAACGTACAGCGCCACCGAGTAGCCCACCACGACGTCGCTGTGCCCCGGGGCGAACCTGGGGCGCACGCGGATCCCCATCGAACGCGCCCGCCACACGAAGTCCCCCTCGTCGCGCGCGCCGAGGGCCGCCGCGCGCAATCGCTTCTCCAGCTTGCTCCTGTCGGTCTCATCCTGCCCGCGCGCCACGCTGGCGCGAAGGTCGGCCGCAGAATCGGCGCGCGCCCCGCGCGCGTGCTCGCGCGCCTCGATCACATGCAGCCCATAGGCGCGCTCGATCCTGTTGACCGCCTTGGATGACTTGGTCTCGTCCTGCCACCTGCTCCACAGCGTCCCGTCGGCGCGCACGATATTGGCCACGATGTGCACGTGGTCCCCACCGTTCTTGGACGTCCCGTGGCGCACCGCCACCCACCGGCACGGCGCCTTGCCGTCGGCCCCACTCAAGCCCAGGGAGTCCATGAACTCCTGGGTGATGCGCCCCCAAGCCTCATCACTCAGCGCAGGCTCGTCGGGGCGCAAGCTCAACGAGCAGTGCCACACGTGGTTGCGGCCCCGGCCAACCACCACGACCTTGTCGAGCTCGGGGTCGTACTTGCGCACATCACCCATCGGCCGCTTGCCGTACTCGTCCATGTACTGATCGAGCCTGCGCGCAATCTCGTAGCCCTGCGCGCTCGACAACTCGGGCCACTCCCCCCAGCGTCGCGTGAAGAAGCCATCCCCACCCACCAGGTGCGGCGAGGTGTGCTCATTGGCCCGCCCCGGCCCCACCAGATACATCATGAGGCCCGCGGTGTTACCACCATCGACGATCGCCGCGATCATCGCATCCCCGCCAGCACGTCATCGATCTCATCACACACCCGCCCCACCCGGTCGACCACGGCACCGAAGTCGGCCGGAACCTCGGACACGGTGTTGGCGTGGCGGGCGATCTGGTTGATGTTGCGCGCGATCCCGACCAACTGCAGACGGTAGTCCTGCAACGCCGCCACACGCTCGCGCGCCGCCCCCTGATCAACCGCCGGCCCACCGCCGGGGACCCCGATCGGGTGAAGCGCCGCATCCACCAACAACTTGGCCATCGACTCGCCCGTCACCCTCGAACGCAGCGCGAGCTCCTGCCTCTCCCCGGCCGTGAGATACACCGTCAACCGCTCACGCCGATCCCCGCGCGCACTGCGCGCCGAGCGACGCCGATCACGCCGCCCCTCCAACCCCCGACGAGGAACCGCACAAGCGGCGCCCACGGACTCGTCGTCGGCCACCGCGACACCTCCTCCCAACGCCCAGCGCAGCGACCCACCACAACGGTGGGACCACACGACAAGTGTGCCCCCCGCTGGACGCGACAGTCCAGCGGTAAGATAGTTAGTACCTGTACTAACTACCATCTTGCTCCGCTCGCGGCCCACCCCCCGTGGTGGTCACCCTCGCCGGGCCCAGGACGGCCCGGCCACCCCCCTGGACCACCCCTCAGACGCGCTCACAGCCCGCCTCGCGGCCGAGCGCCCCCATGGACCCCTCCCGCGCCGTCGCGGAGCCCCGCGACGCGACAGCCGGGCTCTCAGCAAGCCATCGCGGACCACGGCCCGACGGCCGCGCAGCATCACCCCGATCAACGGTCCGGTCTGGTCCGGGTCGAGCGCCCTCGGGCGCTCGCCGACCCACCCGCCATCGCCCCGGTCGCCGGTGTGCTCACACGCTCCACGACAACGATGACAGGCCCCGCCCCCGGGGCGCCCACGACCATGGAGAGGACCGGCGACAATGGCCGCTATCAGCAATCCGCTCGACTCCCTGCTCAAAGCCGAGAACGACAGGGAGTCCGCCGCCCGCCGCCTGGCGGCGGCCCACGAGGAACTCGCCGGGGCCATCGAGGCCTACCGCGAAGCCTGGACCGCTGCCACCCGCGCCGGCTGGGCCGTCACCTCCCTCAAGTCGGCCAGGTTCGTCGACCCGGCCAGGCTCCCAAGGCCCACGGCCACCGGCCGCGCATCTACCACCACCCAGGAGTGAGCCATGATCAACGCCCGATCGATCCTCAACCCCGACGGCGGCGGCCACGTCGTCATCGCTGATGACCTCAGGCCCATCGTCGCCCCCACCGCCTCCGACAGCACCGACCGTGCGGTCGTCCTGGACCGCGGCCGCGAGCAGATCATCAACTACGTCAAAGCCGCCGCCCGCGACAACGAGGACACCATCGCCCTCGACGCCGACGACCCCAGCGGCCGCTTCACCGTCTACATCACCCCCGACGGCGCCATCACCGCCGACCCACCACCCACCCCCGAGCCCCTGCCCATCAGCCGACTCACGCCCCTGCACGACCACCACCACAGCCCCGACAAGCCCACCCACCGCGACACCACCAACGACAACCAAGAACCAACCATGACCACCACCCCCACCCCGGCCCGACCCGCGCCACCGACGCCGGCGCCCAGCCCCTTCGCCGACCCCACTCCACCACGCCTCGGCCCACCCGCCCGGCCCCACCCCGCCGCGCCCAGCGACCCACCCGCCACCAGTGCCGATCACGCCCCCGGGCGCGACCGCGCCCTACGCGCCACCATGCTCACCGAGCCAACCGCCCACGAGCGCGCCAAGCGCGGCCTGCGCGGCCGCCTCAACCGCCTCGGCCTGACCCTGCCCCCAACGGCATCGGAGCTCGCCGACCGCGCCGACACCGCCACCGCATGCCAGCACTGGCCCGGACCTCGCACCATCGCCGTCGTCAACGGCAAGGGCGGCTCCGGCAAGACACCCACCACCGTCCTCATCAGCGCCGTCCTGGCCCGCATGGGAGGCGGCGGCATCATCGCCGTCGACAACAACATCACCCGCGGCACCCTCGGCTGGCGCACCATCACCGGCCCCCACACCGCCACCATCGCCGACCTCGTCGCCAACCTCGACCGCCTCACCTCCTCCAGCGCCGCCGCCGCGGACCTCGCCGCCTACGTCCACCACCAACCCGCCGACCGCTACGACGTGCTCCGCTCGCGCCCCGAAGTCCTGGCCACCGAGCAACACTCCGACGCCGCCACCATCGGCGCCGTCCTCCAACTGCTCTCCCGCACATACCGCGTCACCATCATCGACTCAGGCAACGACGAGTCAACCCCCGCATGGCGCGAGATGATCCACCGCGCCGACGCCATCGTCGTGCCCACCACCACCCGCGAAGAGCACGCCGAATCCGCCCGCCTCCTCCTAGCCGAACTCGCCACCCACGACCCCCACACCGCCCAACTGGCCGAACAAGCCACAGTCATCGTCTCCAGGGCCTCCAAAGGCGAGCCCGACCCACACCACCTCGTCGAGCGCTTCAAAACCATGACCCGCTCCGCCGTCGCCATCCCCTACGACCCCGCCATGGCCAGCAGACCCCTGCTCTGGGACAACCTCGCCCCCAACACACGCCGCGCCTGGCTCACCGCCACCGCCCGCGCCGTCGAACCCTTCAACACCCACCACTGACCGGGACGATCGGATAGGGCTGGGGCCCGCCGCTCGGCCTCGGCGGGCCCCACTCGATCCTTGAGCGGCCCAAAAAACAGGACCTACCATGACGCCCATGAACAACACTGCCGGCACCGCAAACGACTACCGCCCGCCACTGGCGCGCCGGTGGGACCACCTGGTGACGACAGCCCTCGTCATCGCGGGACTCGCCTTACTCACCGGCATCGCGATGCTCACCTCCGTCCTCATAGGCAACCTCGACCTGGCCATCCTGCTGGGCGCCGGACTGGTCGCCCTAACCCAGACGGAACTGATCCTGATACTGGTCGCCATGGCCACCGTCCGTCACCGACCACCCCGCTCGCGCGCCGAGCGCCAGGCCATGGACCCACCCACGCGACTAGCAGTGCTGCTGTGGCTCCTGATGATCCCCATCATCACCCTCGGAGGCCTGGTCCACGGCTCATGGTGGCCCACCGCGGCCATGGTCGCCATGGCCCCCTGGGTCATAGCCATCGCGCGGGTGTCCACGTGGCCCGAACGCGACCCCTGGGAGGGCCTGTGAGCCCCACCCGCACCATCTCCCGACAAGGCCTCAGGAGACAGCGATGAGGCCCCGCGGCCCCCACCGCCAACGCATGGCCCCTGACGAGCTGCACGCACGCAGAGAGGCCCTCGGCTACACCGGCGAGCAACTCGCCGCCGCCCTGGACGTGACCATGCGCACCATCCGCAAATGGGAGTCCGGCTCCTCCCCCGTGCCCTACGCCATCGACAACAAGCTCGCAGCCCTCGAGGGCGCCACCCAGGCCGCCATCGCAGCCCTGGTCGCCACCCTGGAGACCCTGCCCCCCACCCGGCGCTCCATCACCATCGTCCAGGAGGGGGCCATCCCGCCGGCCGGCATCACACCTCCGCCCGGCGCCGGAGCGCGCTGGTGGCGCGCCATCGCCCTGGCCGCGGCCCGCCAGACCGGCGCCACCATCGCCCACCGACACGGGGGAGGAGCCGGACTCCCATTGACTAGGGCCTAAAATAGGCCCTATGATGAAGGGGTCACCCCAGGGGCCATCCAAACCCAGGGGCAACCGGCCGCAAGGAGACCCTATGCACCACGACGACTACGCCAGGGACAGGCTCTACCGCCTACTGGCGCTCATCGTCACCGGCATCGCCATAATGTTTATGGGGCAACTCGTGCTCAAGGAGGCCTCGTCCGTGAGCAATTTTTTCTCGGGCTCGCGCGAACCGGGCGCGGTGGTCGCCTATGAGACCGCCGCGCCCAACTATGCAGACACTGAGAGGACAACCGCAGTCGACCCTGGCCCCACCAACGGCGGCGCGAACTCCAAGGCCCTGACCGGCGAGGTGAGGATGATGCTGGTGGTCGTCGGCGGTGTCATCGTGATGGCGATCGGCGCTCCAGTGGCCTACCACGCCTTCTCCAAGGCCCTGGAGCGGCGTCGCCAGGTGCGCGCCGACAAGCATCGGGCCGCCGCCGCCCTAGTCGAGCGCCGAGAGCAGTGGAGCGCCGTCGAAAAGCGGCACCAGGTGGTCCAGGACGCCTGGTTCGACGCCGAGATGGATGTCGTGACCACCATGCTCACCCGTCCCGCCCTGCTCGACCCCGCCGTGCCCGCTACCGGTCGCCTCATCGAGGCCCTGGAGAACGCCCGCGCCATCCACGCCGCCAGCGGCGGAGAGCCGCCCGCCGCCTGGCTCGACGGCATCAGCGACCTGGAGTCGCTGCCCTACTATCGAGCGGTGCTCGACCTGGAGAGGAACTGGCGTGCAGCCACGACGGCCGCCGACAAGGCCGGCCGGGCCATCCTCCCGCGCACCGAGCGGCGCATCCTGGCCGAGGTGGAGAGCCTGCTGGCCATCGCCACCGGCGGCGCGTCTGCCAACGAACGCGACACGG
This sequence comes from Actinomyces sp. zg328, assembly GCF_009829635.1. Taxonomy (NCBI): domain Bacteria; kingdom Bacillati; phylum Actinomycetota; class Actinomycetes; order Actinomycetales; family Actinomycetaceae; genus Actinomyces; species Actinomyces sp. zg328. The sequence continues at coordinate 27,850 of NZ_VWPE01000021.1, read as the reverse complement.
CCTACGCCCGCATCAAGACCCTCCTGGGCCGTATCAAGACCCTGCGGATCCCCGAGAAGGCATGGCAGGCCATCGATGCCGCTCACCGTCCCCAGATCGCCGCGGGCGTCAGCACCTGAGCCCAGTGCCCGCCCGCACCGGTTGAAATCCCGGCGAGCGCTGGCGCCCTGGGGCAGGATGGGCGGTATCCGTGACGCTCCCCGACGAGGGGAAGACCCCCGACGCCCACCGGCCCCCACCGCGGACGGGCGTCCCTTCACCATGATCATCAATGGCCGGACCCACACCAAGCGCGCCGACGCCATCGCCGACCTCGCCCGCACCATGGCTCCCCTGATCGCCTCCCCTCGCCAATCCGCCCCACCACCTCCCGGACAGACCCGATTCAGTTACTCCGCCGCCGTGTCCATCACCCTCAACGGCGCCCGCCTCGACCTGGGCCGCCTGCCCGCCCCCACCCGCGCCGACGGGACCATCGACCACTCCGCCCCCCAGCAATGGGCGCTCGCCCTGCGCGCCCTGGCCGACGAGCCCGACTACCGCGCCCACTCCTCGGCCCGATTCACCTCCACCGATATCGCCAACGCCCCCATACGCGCCCCCGGCCGCGCCACCACCAGCAGTACCGCCCCAGGGTCCACGGGCGCTGCCACTGACGCCCACCAGCAGCGCGCCAGGACCGCGCGATAACAATCAGAGAGCGGCGGGGCCATTCAGCGGGTGTTGGCCTCGATGGCCACGATCACGAACAGCGTGAGAAGCATCAGCAGCATCCCGTTGGACAGGATGCGCACCGGTCCCAGGATCCAGGTGGGCATCGACCACTGGGAAGGGTGGGGGCTGCGCCACAAGCGCACGCAGGACACCACTCCGCACCACCAGGACATCAGGGTCACGGGGACCCCCAGATTGAGCTCATGGGTAGTCAGCATCATATGAGTGAAGCCGATGACCCCGATGGTCACGGGGATGAGCTGGAGGGCCAGGAGGGGCACCACCCATCTGACCCCGCACCAGGTCCGCCGGTGGGGCCGGCCCGTGCACCCCCCCGGGTAGTGGTAGTCGTCGTATGCCGTCATGGCTCCCTCTCCTGCCGAGTCGACGTGATCGCGCGAGTCGACGTGATCGCGAGGGCCATTGAACCCCCTAGAACACGGACACGTGTATGTGGTCGTAGTGTCCGCCGGAGCAGTCAGTGGTGTCGTACAGGCCGCCGGCACCGTCGTAGGGCACCCAGACTCCGGTCGACGCGTCCCACTCCTGGCCCCGCCAGATGATGTAGTGGATCCCGTAATAGCCGGCATTGGCGGCCATCCAGTTGGCCGCGGCGTTGCCGGCGGCCGTGCCCGTCGACGGGTCAGCGGAACGCTGGGGATCGGCGGCGCACGAGTAGAACGGGATATCGCACGCCCGCCCCTGGGGATGGTCCGAGGCCGAATTATAGGGGTGGGCATCCCAGCAGTACAGCGCCGGCTGCACGATCTGCGGGTAATTGCTCATCACATCCGTGATCAGCGTGCTCATTCTCGGCGTGATCAGGGCGGTGCCGTGTGCCCCGGGGGTGGGGTCAGGAAGGCTCATCGCCTCGGGCGCGAAGGTCCCCGGGACGGGTGAGGAGTCCTCCAACCCGCCCGCGCTGGCGCCGGCCACCCCCGGACCCCCCGCCCCTCCCGGGGCCTGGACGTAGTTGGCCATTGCCGCCTTGATGCGCTCGACGTAGGCAGGCGTCTCGCCGTTCTGCGGGATGCCGCCAGCGGACTGGACGGCGCCCAGGCCCGCGTTGTAGGCGGCCAGGGCCAGGTCGAGGACCTCCCCGCTCACGGAGCCGGAGGCCTGGAGCTTCTTGACGCCCTCGACCAGGGAGCACATGTAGGCGCCCTGGGAGTAGATGGCATCCTGCGGGTTGGAGATATCGGCCCTGCCGTCGCCGTCCCCGTCCTTGCCGGCCGAAGCCCACGTGCCCGGCATGAACTGGGCGATCCCCTGGGCCCCCGCCGGTGAGGTGGCCGCGGGGTCCCAGTTCGACTCAGCCTCGATCTGCGCGGCCAGCGCCGGGGCCGTGACCTCCGGGCAGATCGACCCGGCGCGCTTGAGCACCGCCTGGTACTCAGTGGGAACCCCGCTCACGTCCCCTCCGCCCCCCGGCTTAGGGGCTGCCGAATCGCCCCCGCCGCTCAGTACCGCCAGGGGGAGCACGAACGCCAGCGGTAGCGCTAGGACGCCGAGCGCGCCCTTCACAGGCCCATCCCCCTGCCCCGCTCAGGGGCGGGTGACGCCGCGATCCCGCCCTCTGGTCGCGGCTGGCTGACCGCTAGGCCCGCGCCAGGGGGCGCGGAGGCCAGGGCGGCGATGTCCCGGATGCGCTGCGGGTCGAACCCGGACGTGATCCTCCCGTCAGGCGTGGCCACCAGCGGCGCAGACATCAGCCCCATCTCCCGGGCCCGCTCGACCACCTCGGGATGATCCTCCAGGCGCACCACCTCCACGTCCACCCCCGCCCGGGCGAACTGGCGCTCAGTCATCTGGCAGGCGATGCAGTTCTCCTTGGTGTAGACGGTGGCTGCCGGCGCCGGGTCGAGCACCGCCGTGGTCGTGTCGGGGAACGCGCGGCGCACCCTGTCCATGGCCTCGCGCACCGGCAGGGACTCACGGCTCTCCGATCCCCAGACCTCCTCCTCGACCACGGTGACAGTCCCGGGATCGGCGGCAGTCATCTCCAGGGCCAGCGAGCCCAGCCTAGTGGGGGACTCGCCCCGGGGACCGACGAGCCTGATGCGCCATGAGGAGATCTCGACACGGCCGCCCGCGTTGGCGAAGCGGGGGCGGATATCGACCTCTGCGCCAGCGAGAGCCCCCTGGGCTCGCGTCCACCTGGCCACGGCCCCCATCCGGGCGTCGACGCGTGGCCCGTCAGAGTATGGGCTCAGCGCCGCGTCGCGCCAGACCCTGCTGATGGTCCTGGCCGCGGAGTAGGGGCTCATGAGCTGCTCATCCCCGAGCGCAACTCGCTCGGAGTAGTCGTCGGGGGAGAGCCACGTCACGCCGACCCGCAGGTCGTCGTCGTCAAAAACCCGGATGAGGAAGTCGGGCATATCCGACGTGTACAGGGACAGTGACACGCCGCCTCTGTGGGGCTTGACCCGGTAGCCGACCCCGTCGAACGCGTCGTAGCGGCGGAACTGGTCCAGGTCCACGCCGGCGTCGGCCAGGATGTCCCGGGCGCGCTCGACGAGGCCGTGCGCGGCCAAAAGCTTCCGGCAGCCGGCATCCCACTGGGTGCCGATCGACTCGATCCACGTCTCCACCGGGGCCGGATCCAAGTACAGGGGCCGGCTGTCACCGACCGGAGCCAGGTCGTATCGAAGACGCCCATCGGTGGTGATACCGACCATCGCAGGCCCTAAGAAGGCCTCGCTCGTGAATGGGCTGGGCGGGCGCCTCAGCCCATCGAGATAGGCCCGCAGCTCCTCGGGCAGGGGCTGATCGCAGCGATCATCCCACCACCTGCGATCCGATGACAGATCACGGTACTCCAGCGCGACCCAGTCGTCGCGCGCGGCGTCGTCCATGGCGTCCTCCTGTGTGACGGTCCCCCGCTTCCCGGGGGTCCTCACCTGTTGCGTGGGGCGTGTGAGCACGCACGGGCGGTGAGCTCGTCGTGACCTCCATGGACCGCCTGGCCCGCTCCGTGCGCGACCTGGCCGACCTGGTCGACGAGCTCACCGCCCGCGCCCTGACCGACACCGACATCGCCCAGGCCAGGCAGCGCCTGGCCGCAGGTGTCCCCTAGACAGTCGTCGCCCGCGACCTGGGCGTGCACCGCGCGACGTTGTATCGGGCGCTGGGGCGTCAGTAGGTGCGGCGGTGGGCACTGCTACTCTGTGAGCGCCTTCTCCGGCACCTTCTCCCGGAACACCTAGTGTCCTTGCCGGGGAGGAAGTGAGGTCAGGGAGGAGGTGGGGGTCGTGTCCAAGCCGCATGGCAAGCACGCCAAAGTCCGCGGGGGCAAGGGAACGGCCCGGAAGGTGAGCGCGCTTCTCAACTCAAGCGCTCGCCTGATCCGGGCCGTCAGTGTCCTTGTGGATGCCCTCGGTAGGTGGTTCAACTGAACTTCCTACCTCGGGGAGCCACCCGGTGTCCGCCGGGTGGCTCCCCTTTATTGTGCCTGTCGGCCTGCCTGTCTGGCAAGCACGGTGGTGAGGCTGGCTTCAGGCTGCGGCGTTGAGGGCTTGTCGCATGGCGTTGTCGGGTGGTGCGGTGTAGCGCTGGGTGGTGGCGACGCTGGTGTGGCCGAGGAGGCGTTGGACGGCGAGGAGATCGCGGTCGGCGGCGTAGGCGGTGGTGGCGAAGCGGTGGCGCAGTGTGTGCAGGCTCCATCCGGGTGGGAGGACTCGGCTGGCCAGACGGGCGGCCCATCGGGGTGTGATGTGTCCGCCGTCTCGTGAGGGGAAGGCCCAGCCCTCGGGGCTGGTGGCGCACATGGTGCGGATGAGGGCGGTCAGCTCGTCAGTGAGGGGGATGAGGCGGTCGCGGCCTCCCTTGGCGTGCACCACGAGGCTGGTGGCGGTCAGATCGTCGATGAGGTCGCGGATGTTGACCTGGACGATCTCGCTGCGGCGCAGGCCGGCTGCGCCGGCCAGTGTCAGGATCGCCCTGGTGCGCTCGTCGGCGTCGGCCAGGGCGCGGCGGTAGACGGCCTCTGGGGTCGGCCTGGGTGGTGGGACAGGGCGGGAGATCGGTGGCAGCGCGTCGGCCGGGCTGGGGCGCAGGTCGAGCGCGACGTAGAGCAGGCGGATGGAGACGTAGTAGGCATGGCGGGTCTCTGGCTGCCAGCGCTGGGCTCCGGCCCAGGTGAGCAGCTGGTCACTGGTGACCTGGTCGGGGGGCGTGTCGGCCAGGGCGCGTGCGAGCTGGCGCACGTGGCGCAGGCGCGTGGCGATGGTGGTCTCACGTCGTCCCGCGGCGCGCAGGACGGTCTCGAAGCGGGCGACGGCGCCGGCCCAGGTGGCGGGTACCGGCAGGGTGCAGGGGCTGGTGTTCATGGGAGTGGATCGTGATCGCCTGCTGTGAGCACGCGAGAACGCCAGCGTTTGGTGAGACGCTGGCGTTCTCCACGGTGACGTTGGTGCGCCTACAGGGCGCGTGGCCGGCCGGTGGGGATCTGGCCGGCTGGGATGGGGGCGTAGGGGGCTCCGTCGTTGCGCGCCTGCTCGGCGGCCTCGACCCGGTCCATGATCAGTTCGACGATCCAGGCGTTGAGGCTGGGGGAGCGGCCCCCGTGGGCGAGGTCGTTGATCCAGGCAGCCCGGATGCGACCGATGGCGTACTCGTCGAGGCGCAGCGTCATCTTCTTGACGGTGGTGGTGCGACGGGCTGTCGGTCTGCCAGCGTTCGGCTGAACGCTGGCGTTGGTGTCAATGCCAGCGTTGTTCCTAATGCTGGCGTTGAGGTTGGCGGGATCGGGGCCTGCGGCCTTGGGGATGGAGGGGGTCGGGCGGCGGCGGGGTTGGGGCTTCATCGGGTCTCCTGGGGGAGGTGGCGGGCGACGGCGTCCAGGGCGAGCACGTAGTCGCGTCCCTCCTGGCGGGGGACGGGGACGCGGTTGGTGGCGGCCGTGGCCACGATTTCTCGTTCGGGCAGGGGGTGATCGATGACGAGGCCTGGGTGGGTCTGGCGCAGGACGTCGTGCCAGGCGACGCGGTCGAGGCGGTCGGGGCGCCACTTGTTGATGAGGATGCCGGCTGTACGCAGGGCCGGGTTGTAGAAGCGCGTCACGGCGTCGATGGTGCGGGTGAGCTCGTCGACGCCGTCGACGGCGGAGGCACGCGGCTCGGTGACGACGAGGACCTGGTCGGCAGCGGTCAGGGCTGCCAGGGTCAGCACGCCCAGGGCCGGCGGGCAGTCGATGAGGACGACGTCGTAGTCGTCGACGGCGCCCTCGAGGGCGTTGCTCAGGACGTGCTCACGTCCTGGGCTGGTGTCGGTCTCGCGTGAGGCGAGTGCCCGCTCGGCGGGCACGACGTCGATGCCGTCCCAGGCGGGGCCGGCTGGCGTGATGGCGCCGGCGATGGCGCCGGGGCCGGCCTGGCCCGTGGCCACGGCGGCCAGCACGTCGTTGAGGGTGCGGGTGGCGTCGTCGAGCTCGACGTCCAGGATGCTGGTGGCGTTGGCCTGGGGGTCGGCGTCGACGACGAGGACCCCCAGGCCGGCGGCTGTGAGACGGGCGGCGAGGTTGACGGTCGTCGAGGTCTTGCCGACGCCGCCCTTCTGGTTGGCGACGGCGATTGTGGTCGTGGTCATGGTGTTAGTCCTCGTGCGTTGTCGTAGGCGCCTGGGGCTCCCAGGGGATGCCGGGGCCCGCTGGCGCGCTGCGCTGGGCGGCGTGGTCGGGGGCCTGCCCGCTGGCGCGCCGACGGCCGATCTGGGCGGTGCTGTGGCGCAGGGAGGGGCCGATCTCATCGACCTGCATCTCCACGACTGTGCGCTGGGCGCCCTCACGGTCCGTGTAGGAGCGCTGCTGGAGGCGGCCCTGGGCGATGACGCGCATGCCCTTGGTCAGGGACTCCGCGACGTTCTCCGCGGCGTCGCGCCAGATTGAGCAGCGCATGAACAGCGTCTCCGCGTCCTGCCACTCGTTGGTCTGGCGGTTGAAGGTGCGCGGTGTGGACGCGATCGTGAAGGACGCGACCGCCGCACCCGACGGGGTGAAGCGCATCTCCGGATCCGCGGTGAGGTTCCCGATGATCGTGATGACGGTGTCGCCGGCCATGATGATCAGCCCTCCTCGGCGCGGGCGACGAGCGCCTCCGCGCGTAGGACGAGGTCGTCGAGGACCTCGGCGCTGGCGATGTCGCGCAGAAGGCGATCACGCTCGGCGTCGGTCAGGCCCTCGTCGCTCAGACGGGCGCGCAGATCGTCGAGGAGCGCAGTCGTGGCCCCGAGCAGTGTGCACTGCTGGGTGAAGCTCAGCGGGATGGTCACTGTCGCGGTGGGGTCTGAACTGGGCTGCTGGGTGTGCGTCGGTTTCACGGTCAGTTCCTTTCGATGGTGGGGTATGCGGGCTGGCCGAGGCCGGAGGCCCAGCCGTCGGCTCGGCCTTGTGCGGCGGCACGCAGGTCGGCGTCGACGTCCTTGCCGTGGGTGAGGTCGAGAGTGGCCAGGTGGTCCTGGACTCTTTGGGCGCGGGTTCGCACGGTCAGGGCGGTGCTCGTGCGCTCGGCCTCGTCGAGCCGGTCGATGGCGTCCTGACGGGTGGCACGGACGCGGTCGGCGACGCCGGCGGCGTAGGCGGCCATGTACCCGTTGCGCACGCGCTGGCGGGTGGTGGTTTTCATGGGCTTCCACCTGCGGGGGTTGTCGCGTCTCCAGGTGGCCCAGCCGAGGGCGGCGTGGGTGAGCAGGGAGTGGGTGAGGGGCTCGAGCCAGTCGAGGTCGTCGGCGACAGCGACGAGGTGGACATCGACGCCGGGCCCGCCGTCGGCGGTGCGCCAGCGGCGGCGGTCGGTGAAGTAGGCGCCGGCGCCGCCGGCTCGGGCGACATGGCCGATGCCGTAGGCCAGGGCCAGGGACGCGGTGGACGTCCCGCCGGCGACGGTGAGACTGCGCGTGGCCACCTCGCGACTGCGGGCGTCGGGGTCGTCGGTCAGGCCGGTGATGGAGTGGCGGGCCATGAGCACGGTGGCCCTCTCCATCGCGAGCTCGCGCTCGGCCGGGCTGGCCGCCTCATCGCCGGCAATCGCCAGCAGCCGGCGGATCGTCCGCCGCGCCTTGTCGTCGACGCTCACCAGCCCCACCCCCCAAGACCGGCGTTTGCCGAAACGCTGGCGTTGGACGTAACGCCAGCTTTAGGAGCATGGCGGTGTACCCAGGACCTGACGAGCACGTCGGCGTGCTCGACGGCGACGACGATCCACTGGAGCCACGCCCACGACCCGGAGGTCGCAGGTTCGAATCCTGTCCCCGCTACGAGACCGGAGGCCCCGGCACCAGCAGGTGCCGGGGCTTTCTGCTGCCCGGGCACGTACGGGGCGGGCACCCACGAGCCGTCGGCAGCGCGTTCCGCGGTGGGCGGTGCTGTTCGCACCCACTGGTGCATTCCGCACTGAGCGGTGCTGTTCGCACCCACTGGTGCGGGCAGGACGCACCAGTGGGTGCTAACGGCACCTCTCGGTGGCGAAGGCGCCAGTGGGCGCCGGCGATCTCCCGGTGCCGCGGGACGTCAGTCCGCGGGTGCGTGGGCCCGCTTTTCGCTAGCCTTGGCACCATGACAACCGAGAAGCCCGGCGCGACGACGCGCACAGAGTCCGACTCCATGGGGACCATCGAGGTCGCCTCCGACCGCTACTGGGGCGCCCAGACCGAGCGCTCCCTGCACAACTTCGACATCGGCCGCAACACCTTCGTGTGGGGTCGGCCCATGGTCCGCGCCCTCGGCGTGCTCAAGAAGTCCGCCGCCCTGGCCAATGCCGAGCTCGGCGAGCTCCCCCAGGACATCGCCGATCTCATCGCCGCCGCCGGGGATGAGGTCATCGCCGGAAAGCTCGATGATCACTTCCCGCTCGTCGTCTTCCAGACCGGCTCGGGTACCCAGTCCAACATGAACTCCAACGAGGTTATCTCCAACCGCGCCATCGAGTTGGCCGGCGGGCAGAGGGGCTCCAAGACCCCCGTTCACCCCAACGACCATGTCAACCGCGGCCAGTCCTCCAACGACACCTTCCCCACGGCCATGCACATCGCCGTGGTCAGCGAGTTGGCGGCCATGTACCCGCGCGTCGCGCAGCTGCGCGACACCCTGGCCAAGAAGTCCGAGGAGTACAAGGACGTCGTCATGGTGGGCCGCACCCACCTCCAGGACGCCACCCCCATCACCCTGGGCCAGGTCATCTCCGGGTGGGTCGCCCAGATCGACTTCGCGCTCGACGGCGTCCGTTACGCCGACTCCCGCGCCCGCGAGCTCGCCATCGGCGGCACCGCCGTCGGCACCGGCCTCAACGCCCACCCCGACTTCGGCAAGCTCTGCGCCGCGAAGATCAGCGAGGAGACCGGCATCGAGTTCACCCAGGCCGACAACCTCTTCGCGGCTCTGGGCGCGCACGACGCCCTCGTCCTGGTCTCCGGGGCGCTGCGCGTGCTCGCCGATGCGCTCATGAAGATCGCCAACGACGTGCGCTGGTACGCCTCCGGCCCGCGCAACGGCATCGGTGAGCTGCTTATCCCCGAGAACGAGCCCGGGAGTTCGATCATGCCCGGCAAGGTCAACCCCACCCAGTGCGAGGCCATGACCATGGTGGCCGCGCAGGTCTTCGGCAACGACGCCGCCGTCGGCTTCGCTGGATCCCAGGGCAATTTCCAGCTCAATGTCTTCAAGCCCGTCATGGCCTGGAACGTCCTGGAGTCCATCCGCCTGCTCGGCGACGCCTGCGTCTCCTTCGACACCAACTGCGCCTACGGCATCGAGCCCAACCTGCCCAAGATCGAGGCGAACCTCGCCACGAACCTCATGCAGGTCACGGCCCTCAACCGCCACATCGGCTACGACAAGGCCTCCAAGATCGCCAAGAACGCGCACCACAAGGGCCTGTCGCTGCGCGAGTCCGCCCTCGAGCTCGGCTTCGTCACGGAGGAGGAGTTCGACGCCTGGGTGGTGCCCATGGATATGACGCACCCCAGCGCTGCCGAGTGAGACGCGCCCGCTGAGAACCGCTGGCCAGTGCCCAGGCGGACCGGCTCAACAGGCCAACCCGGCGATGCCGACGACGGCGCCCGCCCTCCTATCCCGGAGGGAGGGCGCCGTCGTCGTGGCCACGACCCTCATCGGATGCGCCGCCGGCGGGATCGTCTCGGCCGTCCGCCAGTCGCGCGCGTGGCCAGCCATCCGGCGGTGGCCAGCCGCCCCCTGACCAACCACCCGGCGCCGGCCTGCGGGCCGCGGACCGGTCTCGTCGCTGTTTTCGACCGGTCTCGCTCCTATTTTCGACCGGTCTCGGTTTATGAGGGAACTTTATGGAGTCGTGACGGTGGTTCCCAGCAGCGGGGAATGAGATGAGAAGATTAGGTGTTGGGTCATGCGGCATCACCCGCCGCGCGCCGCCAGGCGCCGGACTGAACGAGTGGCAGCCCAGGCCCCACACCACGAGGAGAGCACGTCGATGAGTGGTGAGATCGAGTTCGACTCCGTCACCAAGCACTATCCCGTACCCCGGCGCGCCAGGCGCCAGGGGGCGGACGCCTCGGCGGGCCCCGCCGTCAACTCCTTCAGCGCCACCATCGCCCAGGGGACCACCACCGTCCTGCTCGGCTCATCGGGCTCGGGCAAGACCACGCTCATGCGTATGGTCAACCGGATGGTCGAGCCCACCAGCGGGCGCGTCCTCATCGACGGCGAGGACGTCGCCGGTCGGGATCCCGTCGCCCTGCGCCGCTCCATCGGCTACGTCATGCAGAACGGCGGTCTCCTGCCGCACCGCCGCGTCATCGACAACATCACCCTCGTGCCCCGGCTCAATGGCACGAGCCGGGCGGAGGCCGCCCACCGCGCCCACGAGCTCATGGACATCCTCGGCCTCGACCCCGCTCTGGCCGAGCGCTACCCCCATGAGCTCTCCGGCGGGCAGGCCCAGAGGGTCGGCGTCGCCCGGGCCCTCGCGGCCGACCCCGCGATCCTCCTCATGGACGAGCCCTTCGGCGCCGTCGACCCCCTCGTGCGCCGCGAGCTGCAGGCCGAGACCGCCCGCCTCCAGCGCGAGCTGGGCAAGACGATCCTGTTCGTCACCCACGACGTCGATGAGGCCCTGGCCCTGGGTGACGAGATCATCGTCCTGCGCGAGGGCGCCCGGATCGCCCAGCGCGGCACCGGCCCCCAGATCCTCCATCACCCGGCCGACGCCTTCGTCGAACGCTTCCTCGGCCTCGACGACGACATCCGGGCCTCCCGCCTGCGCGAGACGGCCGTGCGTGACTCCGGCGCCGGCTCGCCGTCCCCACCGTCCCCCGTGCCCGAGGCCGCCGAGGTGCCGCGCCCATGACCTGGATCCTGGCCAGCCGCGCCCTCATCCTCAGTTGCCTGGAGTCCCACCTCGCCCAGGCGCTGCCCGCGATCGTCGCCGCCCTGCTCATCACCATCCCCCTGGCGCGCCTGGCCCAGAGGGTCCGCCCCCTGCGCGGCCTCATCACCACCGCGGCCTCGCTCCTGTACGCGATCCCCTCCCTCGCGCTGTTCGTTATCCTGCCGATCCTCCTGGCCACCGGCATCCGATCCACGCTCAACGTCGTCGTCGCCCTGGCCCTCTACGCCCTGGCCCTCCTCGTCCCCGCCACCGTTGAGGCCCTCGACGCCGTCGACCACCGCGCCCTCGACGCCGCCACCGCCATGGGCATGGGGCGGCTGCGCCGATTCGTCACCGTCGAGCTGCCACTGGCGGGCCCGGCCATCCTCGCCGCCCTGCGGGTGACCACCGTCTCCACGATCTCGCTGACGACGGTGGGCGCGGTGCTGGGCGTGCGCAGCCTCGGCTGGCTCTTCACCGACGGCTTCGAACGGGGCATCTGGCCCGAGATCATCACCGGCGTGCTGCTGACCGCCCTGACCGCCTTCGTGGTGGACCTGCTCATCGTCGCCGGCGGGCGCCTGCTCATGCCCTGGTCCCGTGGCGGGGGAGCCCGGGCGGGGAGGGCCGCCGCATGAGGCTCCTCCTCGACGCCCTCGCCTACATCGCCGACGGCGCCCACTGGTCCGGCTCCATGGGCATCGCCCGGCTCCTGGCGCAGCACGCCGCCTACTCCCTCGCCGCCGTGGCGATCGCCGCCCTCATCGGAATGCCCATCGGGTGGTGGATCGGGCACACCGGCCACGGTCGGGCCCTCGTCATCGCCCTGACCGGCGCCGTGCGCGCCCTGCCCACCTTGGGGCTGATCACCATGTTCGGCCTGGCCCTGGGCATCGGGCTGAGGGCGCCCATGATCGCCCTGGTCATCCTCGCGCTCCCCTCCGCCCTCGCCGGGGCCTACTCGGGCGTGGAATCCGTGGACCCCACCGCCGTCGACGGCGCGCGAGGGGCGGGCATGAGCCCGCTGCAGATCCTCACGCGGGTCGAGATCCCGCTGGGCGCCCCGATCATGCTCGGCGGCCTGCGCGCCGCCTCCCTGCAGGTCATCGCCACGGGCGCCCTGGCCGCCTACACCGGCGCGGGGGGCTTGGGCCGCCTGATGTTCCTCGGGCTCAAGACCCAGGACTACCCGATCATGCTCGCCGCGGCGCTCCTGGTGATCGCCCTGGCCCTCTTCTCCGAGGGGCTCTTCGCGCTCCTCCAGCGGGCCAGCGCGCCCGCGGGATCGCGCCACCGGCGCAAGGAGGCCTCATGAACCGCCAGAACCACCCCGTCACGCGGCCCACCCGGCGCGCCATGCTCGCGGGCCTGGGCGCCGGGGCCGCGGCCCTCCTGGCCGGCTGCTCCGATGCGAACCCCTTCGCTGTCCACCGCCGCAAGGGCAGCATCGTCGTCGGCAGCCAGCAGTACTACTCCAACGAGATCATCGCCGAGCTCTTCGCCCAGGCCATCGAGGCCAAGGGGCTCACCGTCCAGCGGGAGTTCCGCATCGGCCAGCGCGAGGCCTACCTGCCCGAGATCGCCAGCGGCTCGATCGACGTCATCCCCGAGTACGGCGGCAACCTCCTGCAGCACTACCAGCGCGTCTCGGCGACGGCGGGCACCGGTCCCGCCGCTGGGGCCGCATCCCCCGCCGCCGGCCCCACCACCGCCGAGGCCGTCCAGGAGGAGCTCACCCGGATCCTGCCCGGCGGATTGCGGGTCCTGGCGCCCGCGGAGGCGACCGACCAGGACTCCTTCGCCGTCACCCGCGCGAGCGCCGAGGAGCACGGCCTGACCTCCATCGGCGACCTCGCGGGCCTCGGCCGCGCGGTGCGCATGGCCGCCAACAGCGAGTTCATGGCCCGCCCCTACGGGCCAGCGGGCGTCAAATCCGTCTACGGGGTCGATATCGAGGTCACCCCCGTGGAGGACTCCGGCGGGCCGCTCACCGTCAAGGCCCTGACCGACGGGAGCGTCGATGTCGCCGACATCTACTCCTCCGATCCCGTCATCGAGGCCAATGGCCTGGTGATCCTGGAGGACCCCGCCGGGCTCATCGCCCCTCAGCGCGTCACGCCGCTGGTCGCCGAGGCCCTGGCGCCCACGGCCGTGGAGGCCATCGACGCGGTCTGCGCGCGCCTGGGACCGGGCCAGCTGCGAGCCCTCAATGCCCGCTCCACCGGCGAGCAGCTCGCCGCCGAGGTCATCGCCGCCGACTGGCTGGCCGCCCAGGGTCTCGCGGGCTGAGCGGCGCCCGGCCCGCGGTGCCGACGCCCGCCCAGCAGGCCTGAGGAGGGCCCGTCAGCCCAGCCCCGGAGCCGCTGCGGTGGAGGCCCTGACCACGAGCCGGGGCACGATCACCTGCTCAGTGGGCAGGTAGTTGTTCGCCGCGCGGCCGATCGCGCGCTCCAGCGCCAGGCGCGCCATGAGATCCGTGTTCTGGTCGATCGTCGTCAGGGTCACCGGCCCGGCCTGCGCCCGCCGGGCGTTGTCGAAGCCGACGACGCTCACCCGCTCCGGCACCGCTGCCCCGGCCGCCCTCAGGCCCAGGACGATGCCGCCGGCCACCCGGTCGTTGAAGGCGACGACGCCGGTCGGCAGGCGCTCCAGCCCGCCGGCCGCCAGGGCCTTGTCCACCATCGCGGCTGCGGCGGCGAGCCCGTGCTCCTGCTCGATGCCCCCTGGCAGGACCATGACCTGATCCCCCAGGCCGTGCGAGCCCATCGCCTCCAGGTACCCGGCGGCGCGCTCGGCCGAGGATGGCGCCGTGCCGCCGTCGACATGCGCGATCCGCCGGTGCCCCAGGGAGACGAGGTGCTCGACGGCGAGCGCGAGCCCGCCCCGGTCATCAATGCGGATGACGTCCACCGCGGGGCTGGCGACCGGCCGGGCGATCGTCACCACCGGTACCTCATCGGCCAGGCTCCTCAGCCGCGCCGCGCCGATGGAGGGAGCCACCATGATGAGCGCGTCAACGCGGTCGCGCAGCAGCGTGTCCGCGGCACGGCGGTCATCGATCGTGTCGATGACGGCCGATAGGACGAGCCGGTGCGTCGTGGCGCTCTCCGCGGCGTGGTAGAGGCTCTCGATGAGCCCGGCGTGGAAGGGCTGGTGGACGGCGAAGGTCACCCCGATCAGGCTTGAGCGCGCCGACCGCAGGGCCCGCGCCTGCTGATCCGCCCGATAACCGAGCCGCTTGGCGACGGCCTTGACGCGACGACGGGTCTCCTCTGAGGCTCCCGCGGCGTCCCGCATGACGATCGAGGCCATCGACACGGAGCAACTGGCCTCCCGGGCGACATCGACCAGCGTCACCCTCCTGCTCCTGCCACGGGGCATAGCGCCATCCTCCCTTAGTCCCGCGCCGCTCACGCGGCGCCTGACCGGGGCGCCCGCCCAGCGGCGGTCGCCTGAGACTGGAAAGTAATAATTTTAGAACGTTCTGTCGAGAGCGGTGGTCGGATGAACCGCCTGCCAGCAGCGAAAAGAGGTGGATGAGGGCGCAGAGTTCGTGCGCTCACGGTCCAGGGGAATTGGAACGTATTACGGTCTACGGCGTCGCCAGGATCACAGTGATGATGCTGTGGGCTCCCGGCCTGAGCACCCAGACACGACGAAGGAGTCAGGAAGCATGACATCTCGCGAACCCGTCAGGATCGCGTTGGTCGGTGCCGGCAGAATCGGCTCTCACCACGCCACCGCGATCGCTCACGAGCTCCACACCGCGGAGCTCGTCGCCGTCGTCGACCCCCGCGTCGACGCCGCGACCGCCCTGGCCACCGATCTCGGCGCCCGCCCCGAGGCCGATGCCCGGGCCGTCCTCGCCGACCCCGGCGTCGATGCCATCGTCGTCACGACCCCGGCCGCACTCCACCGCGACCTCATCGTCGAGGCGGCCAAGGCCGGCAAGCACGTCTTCACCGAGAAGCCCCTGACCACGGAGCTGGCCGAGGCCGACGAGTGCGTGGCCGCCGCGGCCCAGGCCGGCGTGGTCCTGCAGGTCGGCTTCAACCGCCGCTTCGCCCCCGGGTTCGCCGCTGCGAGGAGGGTGGTGGACGATGGCCGCGTCGGCACCCCGCAACTGCTGCGCTCGCTCACCCGCGACCCCGGCCCCTACGGCGGAGACCCCGAGCGCACCCCGCTGTGGACGATCTTCCTGGAGACCCTCATCCACGACTTCGACACGCTGCGCTTCCTCAACCCCGGATCCGAGGTCACCGAGGTCACCGCCCACGCCGATGCCCTCATCCGGCCGGACGCCCGGCAGGCCGGCTTCCTTGACACCTCGATCGTCCACCTGCGCTTCGACAACGGCGCCTTCGCCACCGCCGAAGCCTCCTTCAGCGCCACCTACGGCTACGACGTGCGCGGCGAGGTCTTCGGCGACGGCGGCATGGCCGTCGCCGGATCCGGCCGCACCAGCGATATGGAGTACTACGGCCCGGACGGCGTCGCCTACGGAACCTCCCGGGCGGACACCGATCTCCTCCACAGCGCCTATGTGGCCGAGTTCGCCGCCTTCGTCGGGGCCGTGCGCGGCGAGGCCCCCGCCATCCCCACGGGCGAGGACGGCGTCAAGGCCCTGGAGATCGCCCGGGCGGCCATCCTCTCGGTCCAGCAGTCCCGCACCGTGTCCTTGGGGGAGGTGGCCCGATGAGCGCGGTGACCGTGCCCGAGGGCAATGCCTTCTCGTTGGCGGCTTGCGCGGAGATGATCTACCTCGACAAGCCGTTCATGGAGCGCGTCGAGGCCATCGCCGCGCGCGGCTTGGGCGTGGAGATCTGGGACTGGACTGCCAAGGACCTCCGGGCGCTGGCCGCCCGCCGCGCCGACGGGGCGCGCGTGGTGTCCATGACCGGATACGTCGAGGGCGACCTGACTACCGACGCCGGTGTCACCCGCCTGCTTGAGACGGCCGAGCAGTCACTGCGCGCGGCCGAGACTCTGGAGTGCCCGGTGCTTAACTTCCACGGCACCGGCCTGGGCGAGGGCGGTATCCCCGTCGTCGCCAACGCCCACCCCACCCCGGGCGACTGGCTGCGCGCCGCCGATACCTGCGCCCGCCTGGCCGAGCTCGGGGCCAGGGAGGGGCGCGTGTTCACCCTGGAGAACCTCAACACCGCGCTCGACCACCCCGGCTGCCCCTTCGCCTCGGCGGCCGACGCGCTGGCCCTCGTGCGCGCCGTCGACTCGCCGCACCTGAGGATCAACCTCGACCTGTACCACGCCCAGATCGGGGAGGGAAACCTCATCGAGCTGTGCCGCCAGGCCCTGCCCTGGATCGGGGAGCTCCAGGTCGCCGACGTCCCCGGCCGGGCCCAGCCCGGCACCGGGGAGATCAACTACCGTGCCATCGCCACCGCCCTGGCCGACATGGGCTACCGCGGCAACATCGGCATGGAGGCCTTCGCCTGGGGCGCCACCGACGCGGACGAGCCCGGCTCCACCGCCGCCACCAATACCGCCCTGGATCAGTTCATCACCACCTTCACCGTAGGAGGCCCCGCATGAGCGACAATGCCAGCGCGGCCGTCCAGGCGCGCCACGCCGACGCGGGGACCCCCGCGGAGAAGGCCCGCGTCGATAAGCGCCTGCTCACCATCCGCACGATCGCCACACTCGGCGGCCTCCTGTTCGGCTACGACACCGGCGTCATCTCCGGCGCCCTGCCCTTCCTCGCGCGCGGCGCCGAGGAGGGCGGGCTGGGCCTGACCGCCTTCCAGGAGTCGATCGTCACCTCCTCGCTCACGATGGGGGCGGCTATCGGGGCCATCGTCGGCGGGCGGCTGTCTGACCGCTACGGGCGCAAGAAGAACATCTACACCGTCGCCGTCATCTTCCTCATCGGGGCGCTCGGTTGCGCCTTGGCTCCGGACTACCCGGCCCTCGTGGCCTTCCGCTTCTTCCTCGGCCTGGCCGTGGGAGGCGCCTCCGCCACCGTGCCCGTCTACCTCTCCGAAATGGCGCCGGTGACGATCCGCGGCACCATGGTGGCGCGCAATGAGCTCATGATCGTCACCGGTCAGCTGCTGGCCTACTCCTTCAACGCGTTCATCGCCGTCATGTGGCCGCAGGCCCACGTCTGGCGCTGGATGCTCGTCATCGCCTCGGTTCCCGCCATTGGCCTGTGGATCGGCATGCACCTACTGCCGGAGTCCCCGCGCTGGCTCGCGAGCCAGGGGCGCGCGGCCGACATGTGGCGGGTCCTCAACGAGGTCCGCATGGCCGACGGCGTCGAGGATGAGGGCCGCGACATCATCCACCGCGTCGAGGAGGAGGCCGCGCTCGGCAAGGGCTCCTGGGCGGACCTCAAGACCCCGTGGATCGGGAAGATCACCGCGATCGGCATCGGCCTGGCGGCCCTGTCGCAGCTCACCGGCGTCAACGGCATCATGTACTACGCCCCGACGATCCTCCAGACCACCGGCCTGGGCACCCAGGCGGCCCTTGTCGCGACGATCGCCAACGGCGTGGTCTCGGTGGTGGCCGTATCCATCGGCATCGGCTTCCTCAAGAGGATGCCCCGCCGGCGCATGATGCTCATCGGCCAGACCGGCGTGGTCATCTCGCTGATCCTGCTGGGCTCGATGTTCCTCCTGCCGGAGTCGGCGGCGCGCTCCTACCTGGTGCTGCTGTTCATGCTCACCTTCCTGTTCTCCATGCAGTGCTTCATCGGCCCGACCTTCTGGCTCATGCTCTCGGAGATCTTCCCCATGCGCGTGCGAGGGCTGGCCAACGGCGTGGCGGTGTTCTGCAACTGGATGGGCAACGTCATCGTGGCCTTCGCCTTCCCGAACCTCATCGCGGCGGTGCAGGGCAACACGTTCTTCGTCTTCGCCGTGATCAACGCGTGCACGCTGGTGTTCTACGCGAAGTTCCTGCCTGAGACCTTCGGCCGCACCCTGGAGTCCCTCGAGCGGCACTTCGAGGAGAAGTACTCCTGAACCTGACCGGTTCGGGTGCTAAGCGGCGGCGGCGCCGTCGGGCTGGTGACGCGGCTCGACGGCGCCGCCGCCATCCCAGCGCCCAGGGGCGCCGGCCCCGCGCGGCGCCCGAGGGAGGCTCATGCCTCCGGCGCCCTCCGTGATCGTCCCCGCAGCCCCGGATGCGTCCACGCGACGGTGAAGGACGCCGTGAGCACTGCCAGCGCGAGGCCGAAGGGAGCCAGGGGCCGCCAGCCGTAGAGCGCCGTCGCCGTGACGGGGGCGAAGACCCATGTCACCGCGCCCGTGGCGTTGAGGATGCCCGCCACCCCGCCCTGCTCGACGGCGGTGACGGAGAGCGAGCCGCCCGCCGTGAAACCGGGCCCCACCAGTCCCATGGCGGCGCCCAGGAAGAGCGTCGAGATGATCATGATGGGCAGGGCGGGCGCCAGTGCCAGCGCCACCAGCGCGACCAGGGCGATGGCCAGGCCGATGCGGATGAGCCTGCGGGGCGGCCATCCCAGGCGCGGCACCGCGACGAGCTGCATGAGCATGGCCCCCGCCGCGTTGGCCAGCAGCATGAGCGCCGTCAGGCTCACCGCGCGCTCCGGGGCCAGGCCGAGGCGGTCCTGGACGATGAAGCCGACGATGATCTGGACCACCCCCGCGCTGAAGAACATGCCCAGGCCCGAGCCGATCCAGGGCAGCAGGCGCGGATCCCTCCAGGACACGCGCGGTGGGAGGGCGGCCGCGCGCGTCGCCGGCGCTCCTGTCGGGCCCGCTCCCGCGGGGGAGGACGGCGGCGCCTGGCCCCCGGAGGGCGGACGGGAGCCGTCGTGAGGGATCCACAGCAGGCCGATGAGCAGGGCGATCGCCACGAAGGCCGGCGTGGCGTACACCGGGGCCAGGATCGACCACGCCCCCAGCGCCGAGGAGACCACAGAGCCGATGAGGATCGACATCTGCACGGCGCCGGCGAAGGCGGACATTCCCCTCACCCGGGCGCGCTCATCCGGCGTCATCTCGGCGATAAGCGCCTGGCCGGTGGGCGGGATCGCCGCGACCGCGCCGCCGAAGAACGGGCCGCGGGCTGTCACCACGGCCACCGCGGCGGCGCCCGCCCCCAGCAGGCCGGCGCTGCGCAGTCCCACCGCGGCGGCGAAGAGGCAGCCCGCGATCATGGCCAGGGTGAGGGCGCTCAACAGCACGCGGCGGCGCCCCCAGGCGATCGACCGGCGCCCCCAGAACTGCGAGAGGGAGGCCACCGTGAGCGCGGCCAGGGAGACGGCCAGGCCGACGATCCACTCGCGCAGGCCGAGCGCCCGGGCCAGGGGAGCGATCGACGCGTTGAGCATGTTCTGCGCCACGTAGGTGAACAGGACGATGGCGAGCAGCGCGCGCAGCGTGGCGCGGGCCGTGCCTGTGACCTGGGATGCGGGAATCGAGGGGGAGGGCAGGGGCACAGGCGCACTCTAGATCATGGCTGGGGCGGCGGCGCCCGGTGAGCCGCGCCTGCCGGGCCGCGGCTCGCGAGCGACCTCCGGTACCTGGCAGGATGGCTCCCGTGAGCGCGAAGCATGTGGGAATGATCTGGGCCCAGGACGCAGCCGGTGTCATCGGCGCCGATGGGGGGATGCTGTGGCGCGTCCCCGACGACTTCAGGCACTTCCGCGCCTCCACCCTCGGCTGCGGCCTGGTCATGGGCCGCGCCACCTGGGGCTCCCTGGGTGGGGCGCTGGCCAGGCGCCGCAACGTGGTCCTCACCCGCCAGCGCGGCTGGTCCGCGGAGGGCGCCCTGTGCGCCCCCGACCTCGTCTCCGCCATCGACCTGGCGGGAAGGGGCCTTGACGCCGAGCTCGGCCCTGACCAACGCGCGAGGGCCGGGGCGCTGCCCCGCG
Organism: Actinomyces sp. zg328; assembly: GCF_009829635.1. Classification (NCBI taxonomy): domain Bacteria; kingdom Bacillati; phylum Actinomycetota; class Actinomycetes; order Actinomycetales; family Actinomycetaceae; genus Actinomyces; species Actinomyces sp. zg328. The sequence continues at coordinate 7,939 of NZ_VWPE01000021.1, read as the reverse complement.
TATGGGTCATCGGAGGCGGCAGCGTCTATGCCCAGGCCATGGAGGCTGATGTGGCGGGCCTGCTGCTCGTGACCACTCTCGACCTCGCCGTCGACGCCCCCGACGGTGCTGTGCGGGCGCCCCGCATCGCGGAGGATTCCTGGGCGCGCGATGCCGCGCTGTCCGACCCCGAGGGCGCATGGCGGCCCGTCTCCGGGGACGCCGCCTGGCGGATCGACGCCTGGCGGCGTCGGTGATCGATCCGCCGGCGATCACCGGCCCGGCCGGGAGGATGGTTCTCCCGGGGCTCCCAGGGCTCCCAGACCGCGCTCAGACGGCGACGGGCGCCTTGATCGAGGGGTGGTGCTGGTAGCCCTGCGAGGCGTCGATGTCGTCCATCGCGTAGGCGTCGATCGACTCCGCCTTCTCCAGGCGCAGCGTCGGGAACGGGTGGGCCCTCGGCACGCGGGACAGCTGCTCGCGCACCTGCTCGACATGGTTGGAGTAGATGTGGCAGTCCCCGCCGGTCCACACGAGCTCGCCCGGCTCGAGCCCGGCCTGCTGGGCGAGCATGTGGGTGAGCAGGGCGTAGGAGGCGATGTTGAAGGGAACACCGAGGAACATGTCCGCGCTGCGCTGGTAGATCTGCAGGCTCAGGCGGCCGTCGGCCGCGTAGCACTGGAAGAAGGCGTGGCAGGGGGCCAGGGCCATGCGGTCCAGTTCGCTGACGTTCCAGGCCGACACCAGCATGCGCCTGGAGTCGGGGTCGGTGCGCAGCGTGTGGATGAGGGCGGTGATCTGGTCGATGGCCCCGCCGTCGCGCGCGGGCCAAGAGCGCCACTGGGCGCCGTAGACCGGGCCGAGCTCGCCGTCGGCGTCGGCCCACTCGTCCCAGATGGTGATGCCGTGCTCCGTGAGCCAGCCGATGTTCGTGGCGCCCTTGAGGAACCACAGCAGTTCGCCCTTGACCGCCTTCATCGCCACGAACTTCGTGGTGATGCGGGGGAATCCGGCGGCCAGGTCGTAGCGGAGCTGGCGGGCGAACAGGGAACGGGTGCCCGTGCCGGTGCGGTCGCCCTTGGGCGCGCCGTTGAGGAGGACGTCCGCGAGGAGCTCCTCATAGGCGACGTTGACGCCGTCGGGCGCCCTCAGGCCCAGGGACTCCAGTGCTGGTGTGCCGCTCATGCCTCGATGACCTCCAGGGCGGGGACGAAGGGGGATGCCGGGCCGAGCGCCGCCTGGGCGCCCTCGATGACCTGGTTGGCCAGGGCCCGCCCACCCGAGTAGCCGATGGCCGCGCCGATGCCCAGCGGCAGGAGCCGGCCCAGCGCGATGGCTCCGCCCTTGGCCGCCGCGCGCTTGGCCAGGCGCTTGGCGAGCTGTCCGTTGATGCTCTTGGCGGTGGGGATCGGCATCTGGGCCAGGGACTGGGCCGCCCAGAAGAGGCTGGCCAGGCCGAGCTGGCCCTGGACCGCCTCGGAGCCCTCGCGGCCCAGGAGCGCCGAGAGCACGAGGGCTCGCCGCTTCTCCGGCTCGACGACCCGCAGCCCCTGGAGCTCGGCGACGGTGAGCACGTAGGTGACGGCGGAGCCGATGAAGACGGCCGTCTGACCCACGGTGAGGGCCGCCGCGCTGGCGGTGCCGATCGCCGGAAGGGCCGCCGAGGCGCCGACGGCGCCGGAGGACAGGCCCGCCTCGTTGCGGAAGCGGTCCGCGGCGAGCGCGACGAGTTCGGCCGTGTCCGCGCCGGGGCGGTCGCGGCGCATGCGGGCCACGCGCTCGGTGATGCGCGAGGCGGGGATCGCGATCGCCTTGTCGACGGCCGCCTCGATCATGGCGGTGGAACGGCTCACGGATGCTCCTGGTGCGTGGACGGTGTTGGTGGTGGGAATGGCGCGGGGCTGGGCGCCCCGGGGCACCGGGCGGCGCCCCGGGGCGGGGGAGGGCGCCGGCGTCAGGCCGCGGGCTCGGCGTCGGGGTCCTGGACGATGAGCAGGCGGACCTGGGGGCTCTTCTCCAGGGTGTGGCCCACGGTGCAGGAGCGGTCGATCGCGCCGTCGACGCGCTGGCGCAGGACGGCGAGCTGCTCCGCGCTCAAGGATGAGTAATCGGCGACGAGTTGAACCTCGAAGGAGTCGTAGCGCTCGTCTTCATCGTTCTTGGTGGTCGCGCACACGACGTTGGCGTCGAAGTCCTCGCCGAGGGCCTTGGTCAGGCGGTGGTCCGCGGACAGGGAGTTGCAGGTGGCCAGGGCGAGCTTGAGCAGCTCCCCGGGGGAGAACTCCCCGGGGCCAGTGCCGATGCGCACCTCGGCGCCGGAGTGGTTGCGGCCCACGTACTGGCGCGTGCCGGTGCGCTCGGCCCAGACGGAGTTCTTCTCGGTAGGGATGATGGAGGGGGTATCGCTCATGGGCCGATCGTGGCACGCCCAGTCGGTCCGATACCACTGGGGCACGCGCGAAGAGCCCGCCGTGCGCGCAGGGCGGACACGGCGGGCCGGTGGGAATACTCCGGGGAGGAGCGGGAGCGGGGAGGCGGGCGGTCAGTGCGAGCCCAGCCAGGCGGCGGCGCGGGACTCCTCATCGGCGATGACCCGCCCGGCCATCGACATGGCCTTGTCCTCGATGGCGCGGCCCACCAGGGGCACGGTGACCTTGAGCTCCAGGTCCACCTCGACGACGGTCTGCCCACCGCTGGGGCGCATGGTCAGGGCGCCCGAGGAGCGCACGGGCGCGCCGCCAGCGTCGATGCTCAGCGTGCCGGTGCGCGAGCCATCCTCGGCGGGGCCGCCCCAGGCCTCGGTGACGGTGAAGGACACGCCCGAGCGCACCAGGCGGCGGGCGGCCGAGGGCAGGGAATCGGCGGGGACGGTGCCGCTGGCGGTGGCGGAGAAGCCGTCGCCCTGGGCCGTCACCTCGCTGGTGACGGTCCCGGAGCCGAGCCGGGCGACCCTTCCGCGCTGGTACTCCGGGTCCGCCAGCATGGTGGCGACCCTGGCGGGATCGGCGGGGTAGGTGATGGTCACTGTCTTCCTCATGTCCTAGAGCCTGCCATGGAGGGGGCCAGCGCGCCACGGGCGGTCGGCTCGACTAGGCTTCCACTGTGACGCCGATCCTCCCGCCCCAGTCGCGCGCCTCCATCGACCTGCCGCCGCGCGACCTCGACTGGATCCGCCACCTCATCGCGGACTGGCAGGTCATCGCCGATCTGTCCGTGTCCGACCTGGTCCTGTGGGTCCGCGGCCTGAGCGGTCGCTTTGTGGCGATCGCCCACTGCCGCCCCTCCACGGGGCAGACGGTCCACTTGGAGGAGGTGGTGGGGCGCCGCATGCCCGCCTCACGCGAGATCGCCGCCCTGGAGACCCTCACCACCGGCACTATCCTGGTCATGTCCGACCCCCAGTGGACCGGGACCACCGCGGTGCGCGAGGAGTACGTGCCCGTGCTCCACGAGGGCCGGGCAGTCGCCGTCGTCACGCGGGAGACGCGCGTGGGGGTCATGCGCGGGGAGCGCTTCGGCAACCAGCCCCTCAAGGCCCTCGCCGACTCCCTGTGCCAGATGATCTCCGAGGGGGCCTTCCCGATCCTCGGCGGAGTGACCGCGCTGCGGCACGGCACCCCGCGAGTGGCCGACGGCGTCGTCCAACTCGACGCCGAGGGCGCCATCGTCTACGCCAGCCCCAACTCCCGCTCCTGCCTGCACCGGCTGGGCATCGTCGGGGAGATCGTCGGCGCGCACCTGGCATCGGCGATCACGGACATCATCCCCGAGCGCACGCCGGTGGACGAGACCATGGCGGTTGTCCTCATGGGCAGGCAGGCCTGGATCACGGAGATCGAGATCTCTGGCGTCTTCCTCGTCCTGCGGGCGATCCCCCTCATCGTGCACGGGGAGAGGGCCGGAGCGATCCTCCTGGTCCGCGACGTCTCCGAGCTGCGGCGCCGTGAGCAGGTCCTCATGAACAAGGACGCCACGATCCGGGAGATCCACCATCGGGTCAAGAACAACCTGCAGACCGTCTCCGCCCTGCTAAGGATGCAGGCCCGCCGCGCCACCAACGATGAGACCCGCCAGGCGCTGGCCGAGGCGGAGCGGAGGGTCGCCGCGATCGCCACCGTCCATGAGGCGCTGAGCCACAATGTCGACGAGACTGTCGACTTCGACGAGGTCTTCGAGTCCATCCTGCGCACCGCCGCGGTCGTCGCCACGCCCTCGGGGCAGGTCAGGACCGTGCTGGAGGGGTCCTTCGGCATCGTGGACGCCGACTCCGCCCAGGCCCTGGCCACGGTGCTGGCCGAGCTGGTGACCAACGCCGTCGAGCACGGGCTTGAGGAGCGCGACGGCACCGTCACCGTGCGCGCGCTGCGGGACGGCGAGCGGATCGAGGTCCATGTCATCGATGACGGCGCGGGCATCGAGCCCGGAGCCGTCATGACCGGCCTGGGCACGAGGATCGTCCAGACGCTCGTTCGCGGCGAGCTGCGCGGCAGTATCGACTGGGAGCCCGTCGTCGATGAGGAGGGGCGCCCCCGCGGGACCGACGTCGCCATCATCGCCAGGCTGGCGAGCCGCGGCGAGCCCGTGCTCGGCTGAGCCGCCGCGCAGCTGGGGCGCCGCGCCACTGAGCCGCCGCGCGGCGTGGCCCGGCCCCGAGCGTGCCCGGTGGGTGTAGGACGGCGGCCCCCGCCTCATCCGAGGTCAGGGGCCGCCGTTCAGGTGTTGGTCGATGCTCGTGGAGCGCGCGGTGAACCGGTCTCGTTGCCGTTTTCGACCGGTCTCGGTCTTGTTTTCGACCGGTCTCGGTCAGGAGGAGCGGCGGGCGCGGGCGGCGCGGCGCTTGAGGGAGCGGCGCTCATCCTCGCTCATGCCGCCCCAGACGCCGGCGTCCTGGCCGTTCTCCAGGGCCCACTTGAGGCAGGTCTCGACCACATCACAGCGGGCGCACACCTCCTTGGCCCGGGCGATCTGGGCGATGGCCGGGCCGGTGTTGCCCACCGGGAAGAAGAGCTCGGGGTCGACGGTGAGACAAGCAGCCTGGTTACGCCAGTCCATGAAATGCTTCCTTACGGGCAGGTGAGTCAAGAGGGGAGAGCCGAGCGCGTGGTGTCCACCTGGTAGGGGGGCAGAGTGGTCGTCGCGCGTCCTGGGGACACTTTCACACGCCGTACCCCCGACGGCAAGACCTGACGCGTGTGAGACCGCCAATGAAAAGATGTCGCAATTATCACAGCTGCGATTCCCTGTCGGTCCGCGCTCTCACGCATGGCCTGACGCCCCCTGAGCGGCCTCGCCGCGAACCACCTGCAAGGGCGTGAAACGCCCGTGATCCACGAGCACGCCCCGGCCCGGGGCCAGAGGGGCGCGGGGGTCGATCACCCCTCGCAGCGGCGCCCCGGCCACCTGCGCCGCCGGCCCCGCGCCCGGGCACAGGATGACCAGCGATCCCCTCTCCTTGAGCGTCATCAGCGGGCCCCGGAAGGATCCCGCCACGCGCTCGGTCGTCGCCGAGACGAGCACCGGCCGCCCCTCGCGCAGCGCGGCGGCGATCTCCGCCTCCGCCTGGGCGTGAGAGGCCTGGGGGAGGAGGTCGGCATCGTCGATGACCAGCGGGGATGCTCTCCCCGGCGCCTCGGCGGCGAGTGCTCCCTCCAGCGCCCGCAGCGCCGTGGTGCGCCCCGATCCAGGGGGCCCGGTCACGAGGACGGCGCCACGGGGAACCGGGAGAGGAGCGGCGTCGTCTCCCCCGACCGCCCAGGCCCCGGCGGGCAGCAGCGATGGGCGCGCCTCGCGGGGGATCGGCGCCAGGCGCAGCGGGCGGGCGGCGGCGAGGCCGGGAGCGGCCCTCTCGCCGGGCGCGGGCAGGAGGATCTGGATGGGCGTGGACTCCGCGCCGTCCACCAGCGCCCCTCGGCCGGGCGCCGCGCCGGTGACCGCGCCCCGGGGCATCCCGGCCAGCGAGGCGAGGGCCGGCGTCGAGGCCCCCAGGACGACGCGGTGCCGCAGGGCCCCCGCCCACCGGGTGTTGGCCAGGCCGAAGGGGGCGCTGATGAGCAGAGCCGTCCCCGTGGCCGGCGCGATCCGCACCAGCGCCTCCACGAGCTGCTGGCCCTCGCCTGGACCCAGCGCCTCCTCGACGGCGGGGATGAGAGAGTCGACGTCGTCCAGGACGAGGATCTCACCCGTCAGCCGGCCCTCCGCCGCCAGGCGCCACAGGCGCGCAAGCCGCCGGGGGTCATCCGGGCCCACCACGGTGCCCATGCCCACGGCGCCCTGGGCCAGCGCTGACAGGGGGCTCGGCCCACCGCAGCGGTGGACGACGCGGCCCGCCGCCAGCGCCCCGAGCGCCGCCGAGTCCAGCGCCGTGGTCCTGCCCGATCCCGCCTGACCGAGCACGAGCAGTGATTCCCCGGTGTCCCAGTGCCACAGTCCCAGCGACTGCTCCTCGGGCAGATCCGTCATCGCCAGGGCCACGCCCTCGCGCCTGCCCGCCCGCGAGCCTCCGGGGCGGCCGGCGGTCACGACCAGTTCGTCGGCCCGCCCCCTGTGGGCGCGCTCGGGCAGCGGCGGGGCCCAGGGCCGCCACGGGCCAGTGGAGCCCGCGCCACTGCCCTTCCCCGGCCCCCGACCGGGGGAGCGCGGGCTCTGATGGGCCTGGTGCACCTGCTCCACAAGCGCCTCAAGCCGCCCGCGCGGGCCGCACCAGGGTGCCTGGAGGACCTCCTGGCTCCTGGAGGCGGCGCAGCCCTCGACGATGACCCTGCCCGGGTGGCGGGGGAGCAGGGCGGCGCCGTCATGGCCGATGACGTCCCGCGAGTCCGCCGGGTCCAGCACCCGCAGGCAGGCCCGGATCGTCGTGTTGGCGCGCATCGCCGGTGAGACCGCGCCGGCGGGGCGCTGCGTAGACAGGATGAGGTGGACGCCGAGGCTGCGGCCCTGAGCCGCCACCCGCACGAGGGCGTCGAGGACCTCGGAGTGCTGGTCCGCGAGGGTCGCGAACTCATCGACGGCGATGAGCAGGCGGGGAGGGGCCTGCTCGGGGGCGAGCGCGCCGTCCGCGGGAGCCGAGGCGCATCGGCGCTCGAGCTCGCCCAGGTCCCGGGCCCCATGCGCGGCGAGGAGGCGCTCTCGGCGCCGGAGCTCGGCCTCCAGCGAGGACAGCGCCCGGGCTGTGGCGGCGGGGTCAAGATCCGTGAGCACGCCCGCCGTGTGCGGCAGGTCCTCCAGGGGGCCGAAGGCCGCCCCGCCCTTGTAGTCGACGAGCACTAGGCACAGCCGCTCCGGCGGCGCCTCCAGGACCAGTTGCAAGAGCCATGCGGTGAGCAGTTCGGACTTCCCCGAGCCCGTCGTCCCGGCCAGAAGGGCGTGGGGCCCGTCGGCCACGAGGTCCACGTCGACGGCGCCGCGCGGCCCGACGCCGAGGATCGCGGGCAGCCGCATCCTGCCGGGGCTTGTCAAGCGCCACCGCTCGCGGATGGCTCGCGCGCTGACAGGGCCGGTGAGCTCGCCCAGGAGGACTCCCTCGGGGGGAGCCAGGGGATCCTCCGCCCCGGTGGGAGCGCCTCGCCCGTGCGGCCCGGCGGGACTGGAGCGCCGGGGGAGCTGGCGGCCTGAGGCGAGGAGGACCGCCTCCCACCAGCGATCGGTGATGGCTGGGGCTCCTCTGGGAGCGCGTCGCGCGCTCAGCGCTCTCGCGGGCAGCCCCGTGCCCCGGGGCGCGATGAGCAGCTCGGCGCGATCGCCGCGCCAGGTCGCCACGATCCCGGTGGAGTCGGCGTCCCCGACCATTTGGAGGTCCAGGGCGCCGCGGCTCGTGCCGAGCGCCGCCGAGGGGGCCGCGCCCGGGGTCCTCCAGCTCGCTGGGGAGTGGGGGACCAGGGCTCGCGCGGCCCCCGGGGCCCGGGAATCGCCGGGCTCGCCGGGCCCGCCCGGCTCGCCCGGCGCAGCGGGCGCAGACGCGCCC